>DATMNV010000076.1:0-6088 GCA_035568535.1 Bradyrhizobium sp. | reverse complement strand
TGGATCTTGCCGATGATGGCATTGCGGGTGACGCCGATTTCGGCGGCGATCTGGCTGCACGTCAGACCGTTGACGACGCAGGTGCGGAGCTGTTCGACGCGCTCCGGCGTCCAGGTAGCGACAGTGGCACGATGGGTCATGAGAGTGGCCTCGCAAAACGCCGCGGCCGTTCTGGGCCGCGCTGACAGGGCGAAGGCGGGCGCGACAGGCGGGCTTTTGGGCCTCGCAACCGCTAGGCGCGAATTCGATGGTCGCGAGCGCGCAGGCGGCCGCGATCATCGAGCCGCGTCCGCGCCTAAGCGGTTGCCGGCCCGACGTTTTTATGCCCGGCCCCTTATCGGGGGCGCTTTAAGCCTGTTGAGCGAATTCCCTCGCCGCCGTCCAAGCTTGCATGATTCGAGTCGCCTGCCAAGTGTTTTAACGGTATTATAACCTTATTATAACCCGAGGTTCCGGTACCGATGGCGCGACCCGAAAACCGCTCGGAGGCGCGGGCGTTGAGCCTGACCCTGCCGATCGAGACCTTCAATTACCTCGCTTTGCTCGCGACGCTCGGAAAACTCGGGCGCACCGAGAATGAGGTGGCGACCCACATCCTCGTGCGCGAGGTCTACGAAATGGTGGAACGGCGCTTCCACGAGATGCGCATACCGCCGCCGAGCGATGAGGGCGGCGGGTGAGGAGACGTGTTGGTGCGGCGCGAGGCTGGAATCGCGCGAGAAAAGTTCCCTTGACGGTACATGTAACATAGGCATGTATATGTATAACATAACCTATGGTACCTATGATGTCCAAATACAGTGCCCTTGGCGAATATCTCAAGCGTCAGCGCCGCGATGTCGTCCCGATGACGTTCAGCGAAATCGAAAGGATCACAGGCATCAAGCTGCCGGCGTCGGCGCACAAGCATCGGCCCTGGTGGAGCAACAATCCCGACAACAGCGTGATGACGAAGGTTTGGATCGAAGCCGGCTTCAAAAGCGAGCAAGTGGACTTGGAAGGGCGCAGGCTTGTCTTCCGCCGCGTGCACGCGCCGAAGCGAGAAGGCGCAGGGGCGCAATCCGCGGAGAACACGGTTCATCCGGCATACGGCGCGATGCAAGGGCTCATCCGCATCATGCCGGGCACCGATCTCACGCAGCCGGCGGACCCGGAGTGGGCGGACCGGCTCGACGCTGCGTACGGTCCCGAGAAGGGGCAGGAATAAATGCAGCCCTTGTTGTGGGACACGTTCACCGCGATCTGGATTTACGAGAAGGCGCGGCTCTCGCCGGCCGCTCTCGAGGCGATGCGTGCGGCTTACCGCGAGGGCGTTCCGTCTTATATTTCGCCGATCACGGCCTGGGAGGTTGCCCTGCTCGCCTCGCGCGGCCGGTTGCAATTGCTGATCAGGCCGGAGCGCTGGTTTTCGAATTTGTTCGAAGTGCCCGGCGTACGTCTCGCGGAAATGTCGCCCGACGTGTTGATCGCGTCGTCCTATCTGCCCGGCAAGCCGCCGAAGGACCCGACTGACCGCATCATGGCAGCCACAGCGCGTGAACTCGGCGCGACGCTGATCACCCGCGACCGGGCGCTGCTCGACTACGGCGCGCAGGGGCACGTCGCGGTGCTGGAGTGTTGAACGAGCTATGGTCGTTTGAGCGCCGCGCATCCATCATTGATCTGAGAGGCTGTCTGCAAGGTTGGTGGGCTCGACCGATCCTATACGTTGAAGATGAGGTCTCGCCGCGCCACCCGGATTGCGCTTCGCTCCATCCGGGCTACGGTGGCCGCGCTGGCCCCGCTGGCCATGTCAGGAGCACGCCATGCTGCGGCGCATTAGGATCAAGGGCGCGACCATCGTTTCGATAGATCCGAAAATCGGGATCATCGATTCCGGCGATCTGCTCATCGATGGCGGCAAGATCGTAGCCGTCGGCAGAAACCTCGGCAGCTGGGCGGTCATTGAGATCGACGGCCGCGGCATGATCGCCATGCCCGGCTTCGTCAACGGCCACATCCATCTGTGGCAGACGGCGCTGCGCGGCATCGCCGCCGACTGGACGCTCGATCACTATTTCGGCGTGCTGATCGGCAAAGTGGTCGGACTATACACGCCGCAGGACGCCTACATCGGCAATCTCGTCGGCGCGCTCGACCAGATCAATTCCGGCGTCACCACGCTGTTCGACTGGTGCCACATCGTCAACACCCCCGCGCATGCGGACGCCGCGGTCGATGCGCTCAAGGAAGCGGGCATCCGCGCCATCTTCGCCTACGGCTCGCCGATGACGCTGTTCGGCACCAAGGAGCCGCATCCGGCCGACGCGAGACGCATGCGCCACGAGCGGCTTTCGTCGAGCGAGGCGCTGGTGACGATGGCGCTCGCCATCCGCGGCACCGACTTTGCGCCGGGCACCGCCGAAGCCGACATCAGCTTCGCCCGCGACCTCGGCGTCATCGCCTCGTTTCACGTCGCCTGCGCCAAGCATGGGCCGCGGCCGCAGTCGATGCAGAGCCTGGCCCAGCAGGGCCTGCTCGGCAAGGACATCAACCTGGTGCACGCCAATTTTCTCAGCGCCGACGAGTTCAGACTGGTCGCCAACCACGGCGCGACGGTCTCGGTCACGCCGGAAGTGGAAATGCAGATGGGCTTGGGCCTGCCGCCGACCGGCGCGGTGCTCGCCGCCGGCGCCGAATTGAACATCGGCACCGACGTGGTCACCGGCGTGAGCACCGACATGTTCACGCAGATGCGCTTCCTCATCCAGACGCAGCGGGCGCTCGCCAACGACGAATTCCACAGGCGCGAGGTGATGCCGGACAAGCTCGCCGTCACTGTCGCCGCCGCGCTCGAACTCGCGACCATCAGGGGCGCCCGCTGCTTCGGCCTCGACCACAGGATCGGCTCGCTCACGCCGGGAAAGGACGCCGATGTCGTGCTGCTGCGCCGGAGCGACATCAACATGCGGGCGGCGTCCGATCCGATCGCGGCCATCGTGCTGCACGCCGGCGTGGCGAACGTCGATACCGTCATTGTCGGCGGCAACATCGTCAAGCAGAACGGAAAGCTCGCCTACGGCGAGCTGCCGCGGCGGCTCGCGGAGCTCGAGCGCTCGTCGGAGCGGCTCCACGCCGGCTTCGCGCCCGCCTCGGCGGCGTAGCTTTAGCGATGAATTGTAGCCCGGATGGAGCGAAGCGAAATCCGGGGTAAACCTCAACGATGAATCCTCTACCGACGAAATTTTCTGCCCGGCGAGCGGATAGATCGACCCGGATTGCGCTTCGCTCCATCCGGGCTACGATTGCTTTCGATCAGCTACGCCCGCTGCAGATACAATTGACGGGTGAGCTGCAGGGGGGCGCCATGGCAAACATCGTCGGGCATTATCTTTCCTTCGAGGGTCGTCTTGCGCGGCTGCCGTTCTTCGGTCGCGGCGTTTTTCTGGGCGTTATCGCGGCCGCCCTCGCCATGGCGAGCATTCCCTTGTTCGCTCGCGAAGGCCTGGGGTGGTGGTTCGGCATCTCCATTGTCATAGCGTCGCTCGTGCTGCTCTTCGTCGGAGGCTTTTCCCTGACCATACGGCGTCTGCACGATATGGGATTGTCGGGCTATCACGCGATCTGGGTTAGTGCGGCGCAAGCGGCATGGGCTCCGCTCTCCTATGGACCGCCCGAAGTCATGCTCGCCGGACTGCCGCTTGCTGCTGTCGGCGTATGGCTCTTGTTCTGGCCCGGCAACCGCGGTCCTAACAGGTTCGGTGAAAGGCCGGCTTGATCTCAGGCACTAACCGCAGGAAACCGAGAGATGGGTGTATTCGACGACTATCTGGTTGATCCCAAGCTGTCGCTCCTGGACAAGACGCGGATCCAGGCTCAGGTTCTGGTGCCGGTGCTCAGGGCGCTGCGCGCCGAGCTGGGGAGAGAGAAGGCCGATGCGATCGCCAAAGAGGCCTTGCGCGGCTGGTCGAAAGAGTTGTTCGCGGCCATAGGCGACAGGGTCGATGGCAGCCCGCGCCGCAAATGGGCGGCGATGCATTCCGCCATGGCCGAGGCGACCGAGCACGACGTTACGGTGGAGATGCGCCGCCACGACAAGGAGGCGCTCGAATTCGACATCACGCATTGCCGCTTCGCCGAATTCTTTCGCGCGCTCGGCGAGCCCGAGCTCGGCGTCTTGCTGATCTGCGAGACCGATTTCGACATCGCCGCAGCTGGCGATCGCGAAGTGAGCTTCACGCGCGACCAGACCATCATGCAGGGCGCGCCGAGCTGCACGTTCCGCTACAAGTTCGCGCCGCGGTGAAGACACGGTTGCGCGAGCGGATAAATTGCCCCCCCCGATTGCGCTTCGGTCCATCCGGGCTGCGCTTGCTCCGTTCCTGAGACCCTCCCCTGCGCTGGCTCTAGGCAGCGTCACGATGGCAAATGAACTTGTGCGGAATAATAATCCGATATTCGCTATGCGATAGCACGGACCTATCGAGACTGACGGAAGGATTTCGAGTCCTTATCTCATCCCTCAATTTGGTTTCAAACTCACGAGATGAGTTGGGGCCGAGAATGAAACCTACGAGCTCGCTACGCTCAAAGGGCAAGGTTTTGAAGGCATGAAATGGATGAAAAATACGTGCCTCGTGCTCGTAAGCCCAATGGCTGCTTTTGTGTAGAAACGAAAGAAAGAATATTCGATTTGCGAGATTGTCATGCGGTTCATTAGCCATACGTCTCTTAGTCATTTCCTGGATCAAGCTCAGCGGAAGGTGCGGTCGAGTGTCGGCGTAAACGATTTCGGCGCACACTGAGAGCCCGCTATTTAGAGATTGACCGCGGCGAAAGACTGCACAAAGGCCGGAAAACGAAGCTGCGTAATGACCCCCATAGGAGCGGATTTTCCGCAGTAAGGGAAAACGATAGTATGCCTCGCGAGGTCCAAAATTTCCTTGGCGCTTTTGTGAAGTCCTGCTTTTATGTTCTCAACGTGCTTTTTGTTGAGATTGGTTTTACCACTCGTTTTTAATTCCAAAATTCGGAATGCGCCCGCTAGCGACCGCCTTGGGTGGAACGGTTCTTCGAGCATATTGCGAAAGTAATCCCGTATGGCTGAATTGGACAAATCATTGTCGATAATAGGTTGGCTATCGAAAGGATCATTGAAATTGCGGCGCGAGTTTAGGACTAAAATGTTTTGAGAGAGCATATTGGTGATGCTGGGCCAAAAATATTGACCGCGAGGATCCATAAATCGAAAGAGGTATGTCCCGGTTTCAATGTATGGAATGTTTTCCATCGGTGGGTACCAAAAGGGCGGCTTGTTGCCGCCCAATTGTTGTCAGAATCCCGGCAACTCTGGACAACGTATTATGAACACCCCGTCGTCGAGCCGCACGTGTCGCACTTCATGCAGGTGCCGTTCCTCACCAAAGTAAAATTCCCGCACTCGCCGCAGGCTTCGCCTTCGTAGCCTTTGGCGCGCGCTTCAGCGCGTTTCTCCGCCGCGGCCGCGCGCGCATGGGCACGGGCGTCGGTGCGGTTATGTTGCTCGAGGAGCTCGGTCGGTGAGAGTTTCTGCTCGGGCTCCGCCTTGAGCGCGGCGGTGCCGGAAAATTCCGCGCGCGGACCGGCTGAGGTCAGCGCGGTGACCTTTGAAGTCGGTCCCCCCTCACCGCGACCCTCTCCCCCCTGGGGCGAGGGAGAAGATGCGCGGTCGGCGACGCCCTGGCCGCCCTGCATCACCTTGAGGCGGTCGGTGCGCGAGCGGGTCAGCCCCTTCGACACGTAGCGCGTATCGGACGCGGGCTTGCCCTCAGCGACGCCTTTGCCGAGGGCGTCAAAACCTTCGCCGCTCGGGTCGACGTGGGCGAGGTCGAAGCGCTCCATGTAGGAGACCGCCAGCTCGCGAAACACGTAGTCGAGGATCGAGGTCGCGTATTTGATCGAGTCGTTGCCTTGCACCGGGCCCGACGGTTCGAAGCGCGTGAAGGTGAAGGCGTCGACATATTCGTCGAGCGGCACGCCGTATTGCAGGCCGAGCGACACGGCGATGGCGAAGTTGTTGAGGAGCGAGCGCAGCGCCGCGCCCTCCTTGTGCATGTCGATGAAGATCTCG
>DATMNV010000075.1:0-18166 GCA_035568535.1 Bradyrhizobium sp. | reverse complement strand
CGCGCACAGATGCTGTCCAGGATGCCACTTGGCACCGGCGCAGCCGGCGCGAAGCGTCTTGGACAGCATCGAGCACGGCGCTAGTCTCGACCATCAAGGGACCGCTCTGCGCCTCTTGACCGCGGGTAGGAGGTCCTACGCCCTGCGCGCTAGTGACGATCGGTGATCAGGACGACCTGAGCCGGTTCATCGATGGGTTTCGTGCGCTCTCGCCCGGGACCGCCCGAACGCCTCACCGTGATCACGAAACCGTAAACGCGCAGGGTGGATCAGGGCGGCGTGCACCAAAAAACGTTCACAATCGGTGCGATATGCTTTGCGTACTTGCGCCTGACCTATGGACCCGCAAGCGTAGTCCGGAACGACCGCCTGCTCAGGCTGGCTACCTGCTCCAGTTTTTGAAAGCCGTCATGGCGGAAATTACAAAGCTATCGCCCACACTGATTGTCTTGTCCGGGCTGCCCGCTTCGGGAAAGACCGTGCTGGCTGAAAGCCTCTCCCGCGCCCTGTCAGTCCCGAATTTCTCGATCGACCCGATCGAGGCGGCGATGTGGCGCGCTGGCCTTCCCAAAACCCAAACCGGCATCGCGGCCTATGAGGTCGCGCAGGCGCTGGCCGACGAACATCTCCGGCTTCGGCACTCGGCAATCGTCGATGCGGTCAACCCGGTCGAGGCGCCGCGCGCCGCCTGGCGCAATCTGGCAGCGAAACATCGCGTCCCACTCAAGATCATCGAATGCGTCTGCTCCGATGAAACGATGCACCGACAGCGGATCGAATCGCGGGTGCGCAGCGTCGCCGGCACGCACGAGATCACCTGGGCGCGCCTGCTGCAGCGGCGTGCCGAATACGAAGCATGGACCGACCCCCGGCTGGTCCTGGATACGTCGCGCACGTCACCCCCGCAGTTGCTTGCGCAAGCGCTGAATTACGTACGCTAGAGCGCAATGACTTTTCTTCGAATCGTCATCCCGCTCTATCTTTTTGTTTGAGCATGATCTCCGCGCAAACGCGTTCCGCGTTTGTCGCGAGGGAAAACCGCTCCACACTTTTCCGGATCATGCTCCAAGCGAGCTCGTTGGGCGGATCAGCCGCGTAATCCGCCGTTCCGAATACAAGCAAGATGGCCCTACGCGCTGGGGTCGTGGTATAAGCCGTGGCCATGCGTACGGCCGACGATTTCAATCGCTACTATGCAACGCCTGATCCGTGGGGCGTCTCGCGCGCGACATTCAGGGACAGGGTCTTGCGCCGGCGCCTGACGCGGTCCATTCGCAACAAATCGGTTCTCGAGCTTGGTTGCGGCGAAGGCCACCTCACCCAGGCGATTTTTCACAAGGCACGATCGGTGATTGCCGTCGACATCAGCGATGTGGCGATTGCTCGCGCGAAATCGCTAGATTTGCGAAATGCCAGATTTGAGACCGCCGACCTCCTGGAAACTTCATTGGCGGGTTACGACGTGATCGCAGCCATCGAATGTATCTATTATCTGTCCCGCCAGGAGCAGGGAGCATTTCTGGAGAAGGTCGCCAGGGAACACTCCGGCAAGATGCTTTTGCTTTCCGGCCCAATCATCGATTACCCGAGGTACTTCGCTCACAGGCGATTGATGCTGCAATTCAAGGCTCTTGGATTCACTGTCGTTAAATTTCATAACCTGTCGGTCTATTGGCATCCGCTTTCATCTCGAATTGCCGCCAACCTCCTCAAGTTGCCGCCTGGCTACAGGCTGCTGGATTGGCTGCCCGAGCGGATGATCTACCAAAGACTGTACGTCGTTCGAGCACCGTAACATCGCTCTTGCGATAGCATGGAGTAAACAGCCAGTGGTCGCCATGTTGCGCCGCAATAGTACAATGCCGCGATGCACAATCATGCGATGACTGCGCGCCAATCCGTGCGCTGTCGCCGCGTCGCGGATGCGCGCTCCGCCAGCGTAGCCCGGATGAGCGCAGCGATATCCGGGGCTAATCTGAAATGATCATCGAACGAAATCCCACCCGCATGTCGCTTCGCTCATGCGGCCTACTCGCTCTGCGCTCACGCAATCTCGAAGACCGAAATCTTGTCCGCGATGCCGCTCAACGCCACGCGTTTGGGCGTTGGCTTCAGCCCGTTGGTCTCGAGCAGGGCCCGGGCCTGCGCGTTCTCCACCACCGATTCCGTCACCACGATCGAGCGCGAGGCGGCAAGGCCCTGGACGCGCGAGGCGATGTTCACCGTCTGGCCAAAATAGTCCTGCTGTGCATTGAGCGTGACCGCGAGGCATGATCCTTCATGGATGCCCATCTTCAGGCCCAGGCTCTGATGCGCACGCTCGGCGCCGAGATCGCTCATCGCCTCGCGCATGCGGATCGCAGCGGCAATGGCCCGGTCTGGCGTCTCGAAGGTCGCCATCACGGCATCGCCGATGGTCTTCACGATCGCCCCCCTTTCGGACGCGATAATCTCCTGCAGCAGCCTGAAATGCTCGTTGACGAGATCGAAGGCGGTGAGGTCACCGACGCGCTCATAGAGTTCGGTGGAGCCCCTGAGATCGCTGAACAGGAAAGTCAGGCTCAATATCTTGAGGTGCTGGCCGATGGCGAGCGTGTCGGTCCGGTAGATGTCGCGGAACGTCTGATTGGTGAGGAGACGCTTTGCCGTGAGGATGGGCTTGCGTCGCGTCAAGAGGTCGTCCAGCGCCTGGTTCCCCACCCATACCGCCGGCAACACCCGGCTCTCGGTGCGGTTTTCCAGGGCAAGGCGCAATGGCCCGGGCCGCAAGGCAACCGTCTCGACGGAAGCCTGGACCTTGTTGAAGATCACGGAAAGGTTCTGGCGCTCGCTCGCCTCTTCGCCCCTGACATGGAGGAACTGGGCCGCATGCGTCACGGGATCGAACACGATCAACGTGCCCTCCGGCGCGTGCAGGGAAAGGATGGCCCTTTCTCCCGGCGGCAAGTCGACAATTTCGAGCGTGACCTCGTCCAAGAGCTTCTCCGGATCGTCTGGAAGATCGATGGCCGAACTCCAGAAAATCTGCCGATAATATTCGGCCGGGGACAGTTCATCGGGACTATGGGCCGCAATCTTCCGCACGCGCGGGCTTACCGTGAAGGTCACCTCGACCAGATTGTCGAGCGTCGTCTCATAGCCGGCGGCGCAGAAAGCGCAATTATACTGCGCCCTGTTCACGGTCTTCAGGGTTTTATTGGCGGAGAGAACGCCGGCACAGCTCGGGCACATGACGCTCCACGTCATCTCGAGCATGCCGAGCCCCACCGCGTTGAGGAGTGTGGCGATGAGGCGCTCCTCGTCGAGGCCCTCTTTGGCCGCGAGATCAAGCGCGTTCATTTTGTTCAAGGCATGATCCGGGGCATGGCGCACCATGCGCTCGAGCATGTCCACAACGCCTCCGTCGGAGGACTGACGCAGGGCCACGAACAAAGTCTCGGTTTCGCTCATGCGACCAGATTATATGAAGGAAGGCAAAGCGGCTACGCCTGTGGCTAATCCGCCCTGCGCGCTACATTCGCGCGAAGTGATGCTGAGGTCTACCCAAGATGGCGTGATGCAGCGAGGGCGCAAGCCGGATGGTCGGCCGAGAGCTCGCGGCAGGAGTTGGCAGTAGCCCACAGCAGGCGTAGCCCGGATGAGCGGCTTGTCCGCCGCAGCTCGAAAGGCGAAGGCGGAAGCGATATCCGGGAAATCCGGCGGTCGAAACATCGGCGCTGCACCCTGGTTGTGGATGGTGCTGCGACGGCCCGACACCATTAACGAATTATTAACCATATGGGTTCGGGATTGGCCTTGCCGACACACCTGCATCAAGGGAGGAGCTGATGGATACCCAAACGTCTGCCGCACCCGACGAAAAAGCGCCTGCGCTGGATTTGGCTTTGGCGACACAACTGAGCCAGGAGAAGTCGAAACCCTCTGGCACGTTGGAAATCAACGTCGAGCGATTTAACTCTTCGGTCGCCCGGTTGACCTCAAATTCGATAGACGGACTTCAGGGGTTGGTTTCCGAGCTGCAAAAAATGCAGGAATTCCTAAAGTCCGAGGTCGACAACGTGCAGCGCCAAATCGACAGCGCGTTGGCCGGAATCAATATCATCGTCGAAACGATCGGGCCGTGGAAAAGCCTCGCAGGCTCACAAGCACCTCCATCCGGCACTCGCAATGGCCGCGCGGGGGGACCAGCGGCCAATATTGAGCAACGCGTTCGCGTCGGATAGGAACGGCCGGGCCTCGCGCGCCACGAATTCCGCCGGCGCTCCTCGCCTGTCACCTGCCGCCTGTCCCTCGTCGTGATGCTGGCGTGGTCGCGTCGTAGTCGATGCGATGGCGCGGTGACAGGCGCGGCTCGATGCCGCACCTTGACTTGTATCAAGGCTCCCCTTGTTTCAGCGATGCACAAATCGCGTGGTTGCGGTAAATGAAATTTCTTACTGCGACTAGGAGCACTGCATACTGAGTGACCCCGAAAAGAGGCCGTCCTGGTGGCGGCCTCTTTTGTGCGTCCAGCCGCGATCGCAAAAACACGCGAGGCTGCGGGTGCGACAAACACCCGGCATTCCCTGCGCCCTCCTTTCTCGAGGGACGTGATCCATGCATCACCCGGACATTCATGCCGCGGGAATGCGAAGATGTGCCCTCTCCGCTCTTTGAAGGTTGACACGCAACAAGTGACAGGCGCGTCGGTGGCCGCGGCCGTCGACGCGCCCGGAGGGCAATCATCGGGGGTCAATTATCGGGGGGCAGTCATCGTCCCGGCGGAACGTAGACTTGTGCAATCCGGGAGGCCTTCTCGGCGATGCCCTTGAATTCGCCAAGCGTCCAGGCGCGCACCGTTTCTGTCTTGGCCACGGCTCCGCTGGCGGCCGCCGCCATTCCAATGGCGACCGCATCCGATCCATCAGGCTGCTCGGTGATGATCACCACGTCATGCGGCCCCGTCGTCATATAAGCCGCGAGAAGCTTGCCGCCTGTCTTGTCGACCAGCGCCTTGATCGCTTCGGTGCGATCTGCCGGCTTGTCGATGATGCCCTTGATTCCGGAGTTGGAGTATGAGGCATAGGTGATGAATAAAGGCATTTTCTCCTCCGTTTGAAGGTGGTCTGAAAGATGCACTTTAAATCTGGATGGACCCCAGGATCGGGTCGAGATCCATGCCTGCCGACGGCATGTACGTTGCCATTGAACATCAAAGAGCGACTTCGGCACGTCCGGTTGGCAACTCGGCCGCCACTATATCCCTTCTGCAGCGGCAAGGCTGCTCGATAATGTCGCGGCCGGGCCGGCCGCGCCTGGGACGCGCAACTCGCAGGGCGGATTAGTAGCCGAAGACGTAATCCGCCGTTCGCCCGCGACATGGTTGGCGGGTTACGCTACGCTAACTCGCCCTGCGCATTTGCTGGAAGGATCACCATGAACGGAAATCGAAACTACGCGGTTCAGGTCGAGGGCGCGAAATACGGCGTGGGTTTTGGCTCCGCGCTCGCCATCGCGATCTCCTATGCCAACAATCATTCGATCCTGTGGGCGATCATCCACGGCGTCCTGGGCTGGCTCTACGTGATCTATGTCGCGCTGTTCGGTTAGTGGCCAGCCCGCAGGATGGGTGGTGCCCGCAGGCGGATCCGCTCATGCAGGCCCTCTTGTTGAAACCGGAAAGACACGCGAGAAGCCGCATTTTCACGGATGGCGAATCGGTCGGCTTGGCACGATATTCGCTTGGCAGAGCTCACATATTCTCTCGAATATCCGGAGCCGCCAATGGGCGAAGTCGTGCGATTTGTTCCGAAATCAGAGTTGGAACGGGCCCGCCTCATTCGCGAAGCCCGCGCGAACTATGATCGCGTCTTCCCGCCGGCCGATCCAGCCAGCAAACGTCCGGAACCGAACGAATGAGCAGCCCGCAGCGTGGGTTGAGCGACCTGTCCGCCGCAATTCGACCGAGCGGGAGGACGCGGTAACCAGGGCGCATTTGCGCCCTATTGACGCCCGAAAGCCCATCAGCGGGCCTAACAAAATTCACAGTTCGGAGTAACCAACGTGCCGGGCTTGGGTCAGACATGGGGAGCAAATCGACATGGCTGGTATCGAAAGCTGGAAGCAGCGCGCAGACGAGGTCGCACGTTATCGAGTGTTGGAGCAGGAGACCACGGAACCGCTCGCGGCTCTTTTGCTCCGCGACATTGTCTTGGAATTGGAAGCTGATCTAAGGAAGCCTGTCGAAAGCGCTGACAGCGCTGATGGATCATCCGTATGAAAATTGCATAGTGCGAATGGCGGATTGGCCGAAGGCGTGATCCGCCATTCGTTTGCGAGAGGTCGACGGGTAACGCTTCCGCCTTCGCTGTTGATGAGCTACGGCGGACGTGGTCGCTAACCCGCCCTACTGCTTCAATTGGCTCACGCCGCCTTCGCGACCTTCTCCGGCCCCGCCTGCTCCATCGCGCGCATGTAGAGATCGAGCAGGCTCTCGCGCTCGTCGCGCTCTTCCTTGTCCTGCTTCCTCAGCTTGATGATCTCTTTTAGTATCTTCACATCGAACCCCTCGGCCTTGGCCTCCGAGAACACTTCCTTCTTCTGCTCGTTCAGCTCCTGCAATTCAGTGTCCAAATTCTCGATGCGCTCGACAAAAGAACGAATCTTGCCGCCGGGAATGGTGACGTCAGACATGGTGCCTCCCTGTTGAATGAAGCCGTGAAAATGACCGCAAAGAAATAACCAATGTGTTAACCCATGGGGATGGAACCCGAGGTCTTTCAGCCCCACGGCATGAGCGTGATTTCAATTCAGTCGCAGGTCGCCTACGGCCATGTCGGCAACAGCGCCGCCGTGTTTCCCATGCAGATGCACGGCATCGACGTGATCGCGGTGCCGACCACCCTGTTGAGCAACCGGCCGGGCTATCCAACGCTTCGCGGGCGGGTGCTCGAGGCGCAGCTCGTCGCCGATCTCCTGCAGGGCATCGAGGAACGCGGCGCGGTCGACACCGCGAAAGTGATCCTGTCGGGCTATCTCGGCTCGCCCGACATCGCCGTGGTGGTCGCGAACTTCATCGCGCGCGCCAAGGCCCGCAATCCCGCGCTTCTCTATGCTTGCGACCCCGTGCTGGGCGATCGCGACCGCGGCCTGTTCGTTTCGGCCTCGATCCCGCCGCTCGTGCGCGACCGGTTATGCCGGCTTGCCGACATCATCACGCCCAATCATTTCGAGTTCGAGTGGCTCAGCGGCGCCAAGGCCACGACGATCGATCAGGCGATCGCGCAGGCGCGCGCTCTCAAAGGTCCATCGACCATCGTCGTCACCTCCGCCGAGCTCGCCGATACACCGGATGGCCAGATCGAAACCCTTGCCATCGAACCATCGCTGGCCTGGCGCGTGCGCACACCAAGATTGCCGATCAGCCCGAACGGGACCGGAGATCTCTTCGCCTCGCTGTTCGTGTCCGCCCGCGTTCGGGGAGCGGATACGCCAAACGCGCTCGGCCACGCCGCTTCCGCCATCTTCGCCGTGCTGGAGCGCACCGCGGCGCGTGGTACGGAGGAAATGCGCATCGTCGAGAGCGCCGGGTTGCTCGCTCATCCGCCGCGCCGGTTCGATGCCATCGCCGTTCGCACGCAGGAGGTCGGAGGCGGCCGGGCATCCCCAGCGTAAACACTGGATTAATGCGCTGCATCTAGAATGCGCCCCAACGTCAAGAACCAGCGCAAAACGGCCCGGAATTCCCATGAAAATCGGCACCCTGCTGACCGCCGCCATCGTCTCGCTCGCCACCGTCGGCGGAGGCCTCGCGGGCTACATCGCGGTCACCAAATATCGGACCATGGACACGGTCTCGATGGCCGAGCGGCGGCTCGAGATCGTCCGCGCCATCAGCGATATCCCGCGCTACATGAACCCCGAGCGCGGTTTTGCCACCAACATCCTGTTCGGCGCCGGCGCGATCGACCCGAAGCAGACGGTCGAGCTCGACAAGTTGCGCGGACTGACCGACGGCGCCATGGCGAAGGTGAACCAGGTCCGCAGTTCGCTACCCGGCCCGATCGAGGACGGCGAGGCGGTGGCGCGCGAGATCGACTCGCTGAAGACGAAATTCGCCGCGCTCCGCGAGGCCATCGCCAACGCGCTGGTCGCGCCGGCCGACACTCGCCGCACCGCCGGCAACAAGATCGTCGCCGATAACGTCGCCTTGAACGCCGATGCCACCACGCTGCTCGACGAGCAGGTCCGCCGGCTTGCTGCGCTGGACGGCGTGGCCTTCCGTCAGGCGAGCTACGCCAACGTCGCCATGACGCTACGCGACATCGGCGGCCTCAACGCCAGCATGCACAAGAGCCTGGTGGCGGCGAAACGCATCGCGACCGACGCCGAGAAGCTGGAATTGAGCCGCTCCAACGGCCGCACCGAGCAGATCCTCTCCACGCTCGAGGCGCTGCGCAAGAATCCGGCGACGCCCGCCAACGTCACCGCAGCGCTCGGCAGGATGCGGTCGGATTATGTCGAGCGCTTCGGCAACGAATTGAAGTTCGCTCGCGAAGGCGCCGTCAGCGGCAAATACGAGCACGACGTCAACACTTTTTATGACGAGTCGCAGATTGGCCTGGCCGCCATCATCGCGGTGCGCGACGCCTTCTATGACAACGCCGAGCAGGGCCTGGAAGCCGCCTATTCCTCGGCGCGCTTTTCCTTTCTGGTCGCACTCGCAGGCCTGATCGCAGTCGCCGCCGCAAGCTGCGGCCTGATAGCCATGGTCTATCGCCGCATCACCACGCCCATCGTCGCGCTGACCGGCCGCATGTCGCGGCTGGCTGCGGGCGACGTCCGCGAGGAAATCCCGGGCGCTGCACGCAGCGACGAGATCGGCGCGATGGCGGCCGCCGTGCAGGTATTCAAGGACAACAAGATTGCCGCCGATCACCTCGCCGCCGAGAAGGAAGCCGAAAGCGACGTCAAGATGCGCCGCGCCCGCGCGCTCGATGATCTCACACGCGCCTTCGAGACCAAGGTGGGCGAGCTCGTCGGTGGATTGTCGTCCGCCTCCTCCCTGATGGAACAGACCGCGCAGTCGATGTCCGAGACCGCCGGCGCCACCAACCGCCAGGCCGCTTTGGTCGCCACCGCGTCATCGCAGACGTCGAGCAATGTGCAGACGGTGGCGAGTGCGACCGAGGAACTGACCTCGTCGATCTCGGAAATCAGCCGCCAGGTGGCGCAATCCACCGAGATCGCCGGACGCGCCGTCGAGAACGCCCGCCGCACCGGCGATACCGCGCGCTCGCTCGCCGAAGGCGCGCAGAAGATCGGCGACGTGGTGACGCTGATCCAGAGCATTGCCGAGCAGACCAACCTGCTCGCGCTGAACGCAACCATCGAGGCGGCGCGCGCAGGCGAGGCCGGCCGCGGCTTTGCGGTGGTCGCAGCCGAGGTCAAATCGCTGGCCGGGCAGACCGCCAAGGCGACGACGGAAATTTCCGAGCAGATCGCGGCGATCCAGTCGACCAGCGACGAGACGGTGGCGGCGATCCGCAACGTGGTCGAGGTCATCACCGAGATCGACCAGATTGGAACTGCGATCGCGGCCGCGATCGAGGAGCAGGGCTCGGCCACCAAGGAAATCTCGCGCAGCGTCTCTGAAGCTGCGCGCGGCACGCAGGAGGTCAATTCCAACATTTCCGGCGTGCAGCGCGCTGCCGACGACACCGGTGCGGCCTCGAGCCGCGTGCTGGGCGCCGCCGAGCAGCTTTCGTCGCAGTCGCGCGACCTCGCCGATCAGGTCAACCGCTTCCTCTCCGAAGTGCGCGCGGCCTGATCAAATCGATTTGACTCAAATCGCGGGCAATCCCCGCATTCTCCCGGATTCTTTGCTAATTGCGCAGCTGATACCTCTGCGGGCCACGGAGAGTCACAAGCCCGCGGGGTCAGGGACATGACGGACGTCTATTTCCATTGCACCGACGACGGACGCGTGCTGGGCACCATACGCGGTGTCGCCATCGACCGCCTGGTCGAGGCATTCGAGCACGCGGATCGCATCGTCCGCTCCTACGTCATGACGGCCAGCGCGGAAGACTGGCGCAATTGGGTCCTGCACGCGACCGACGAACTCGGCGGGGAACTCTTCACGGTTCCGTTCGCCTCCGTCCTCGGCAAGCTGCACTGAGAGGACACCAATGACCTGCGCGGAACCATCGTTAATGCAGCTTGCCCGGCGCCTGAAGGCGATGATCGCAAAGCGCCTCGCGCGGATCGACGGCGTCTTGAATCCCTATCGCCCCGAACTGCACTACATGCGCGGACCGGGGCCGAAATGGCGCGCGCGGCATCTGCACGCTAAGGCGCATTAGCCGGCCCCGTGCCTGGCGCGCAGGGCTATTGCGCCCTACGTACCCCTACCAGCCCACCGCTTCCCTGTTCATATCGCAAAAAGTTGATTTCTTCCCCCTACTAGCGTCTTGATTTTACGCTCTTTTCCCGACTCGCGCGGTACTTCAGTGATGTTTGGGATGGGTAAGAAGCAATGACTGATCAACCCTTGGCTCGTCGAGCCGTCAGTGCCGCGCGACGCCGTCCGCAGATTTCAGCAATCACTTTGGCCGCCTGCGTGTCCGCGCTCGCAATCACCGCCATAGCAACCGCCCAGGCCAAGCAGCAATGCAGTGCCGCGCAAGGTTCGGGAGGTTATTGGTCCTGGCGCATGATCGATGGGCGAAAGTGCTGGTACGAAGGCAAGCCCATGCTTTCGAAATCACTGCTGGAATGGTCCGCGCGCGCTCCGGCGCAAGCGCGTTCCAGTAAGATGGATTCCGATAACAACAGAGAGCTTGCAAGCGCCTCAGTGGAGAAGCGTCACGATCCTCTGGATGCGCAGGCCCGCGCGCCTGACGACGCTGGAACGTTCGAAGCGCTGTGGCGGGACAGGATCGAGAAGCGGTAGGAACCCGCGCGACAAGCCGGTTCGTTCCCGAGATTGAACAAAATCGCCTCGTGATCGCGCCCCGACGCGTCATCGGCTGCATCCGTGCAGGCCGCCTGCGTTCCCGCGGTTCTTCTCATGGAAGAGCCCAGATCGCTGTCCCCGCAACACCAGGACTTTCAATCCGCCCTGGCGTGTGCTCGCGCCGGAAAAATCCGGAACGCGCGGTTCTGCTTTACCCATGCGGCGCGTTCGTCGCGCAGCAGCGTGCGGCGCACCTTGCCCGAATCGTCGCGCAAGCCGACCGTGACACACTCAAAGCTTTCCGGATGCTTGTAGCGGCTGAGGCGGTCGGCCAGGAAATCGCCCATGCCGTCAGCGACGGCCTGCGCATCGCCTTGTTCGGCGAGTTCGACGATCGCATGCACCCGCTGCCCGAATTCGGCGTCGGGCAAACCGACGACGACGCAGGAACGAACCTTCGGATGCGCGCTGACCGCGGCTTCGACCTCGGCCGGATAGATGTTGGCGCCGCCACGCAGGATCATGTCGGCCAAGCGGTCGCCGAGATAGAGGTAGCCGTCGGCATCGAGCCGCCCGATATCGCCCAGCGACTCCCAGCCATCCGCGCGCCGCTTCGGCTCCGCGCCGAGATAATGATAGGTGCTGCCGGGGCCGTCATTGGGCAGGAAATAGATTTCGCCGGTCTCACCTGGCGCGACATCGTTGCCGTCCTCGCCGATGATGCGAAGCCGCGCGGTCTCGCCGATCTTGCCGACCGAACCCTTGTGCGCGAGCCACTCCGTGCCGGTGATGATGGTTGCACCCTGCCGCTCGGTGCCGCCATAAAGTTCGAAAATCCGTTCGGGGCCGAGCCACTCGATCCATTTCTCCTTCAGCCATGGCGGCATCGGCGCTGCCATGTGGAACACGATCTTGAGGCTCGACAGGTCGTAGGCGTTGCGCACGGCTTCTGGCAGCGCCCAGATGCGGTGCATCATGGTCGGCACGAAATTCACGAATTGCACACGATCGCGCGCAATCAGTCGCAGTGCTTCCTCGGCGTCGAACTTCACCATGCCTGTGATCCGGCCGCCGGCGAACAGCGCCAGATGCGACACGATGAAAGGTGCGTTGTGATAGAGCGGTCCGGGATTGAGCAGCGTGGTGCCCTGCGCAACGCCCAGCGGCTGATCGACAGCGGTGTCGGTCACCGCCGGCTGGTGATCGAGGATCACCTTGGGTCGGCCGGTCGAGCCGCCGCTTGTCATCGCCTTCCAATAGCGCGCCACCGGATTGGTCACCGGCCCGTCCGGAAAGCCTTCGGGCACAAAGCCTGCCGGCAGCGAATTGCCGGCATTCCAGTCGGCCTCTCCGCCTACCACCAGGGACGGTTTTAAAATCTCCAGCACCGCCGCGGCCTCACCGCGCGGTAGCCGCCAGGACAGCGAAGTCGGCGTCGCCCCGCATTTCCATACCGCGAAGGTGGTCTCGAAAAATTCATTGCTGTTCGGCAGACCAATGGCGACGAAATCGCCCGGCTTCACGCCCTTGGCGGCAAAGGCGCGGGCGCGCCGGTTGGAGTTGCGTTCAAGCTGCCGCCAGGAGAGCGTGTCGGCGGCATGGCTGATCGCAATCGCATCCTCTGGTTTGCGTTCGGCATACCAGCGCGGCACGTCGGCAATCGGGATCAGCATGCGGGCGTTTCCATGATCGGCGCCCTTCGGGGCGCTCTTGTGCGCGGCAGGTTGCCACGAGATGCGCGCTTCGCCAACAGCGGGCCGTCCGCCCCCGGGCTTAGGCTTGGCCGCGGAGCCTATTCACGTCGACGCGCATCTCACTGCCCGTCGATCTGCCTTCCCATGATCGCGATCGCCTTCTGATAGACCTGCGCGGCATTCCAGGCTTCGATCGCTGCGAAATTCGGCTCGCCCGGCTGGTAGCCGGCGCCGGCGCGCCAGCCATGGGCTTTGAGGAAATTGGCCGTCGAGTTCAGCGCATTGGCGGCATTGTCGAGATTGCCGGTGCCGTATTCCAGCATGGTCTTGGGCAGGAACTGGGTCTGTCCGAGCTCGCCATGCATGGAGCCGCGCGTAGACGCCGACACCACGCCGCGATCGATCAATTTCAGCGCGGCGTAGAGCTGGTCCGTGAAATATTCGGGCCTCCGGCAGTCATAGGCGAGCGTTGCGATCGACGACAGCATGTTCTGATTGCCACGCTGGCTGCCAAAGCCACTTTCCATGCCCCAGATCGCGATCAGCGGCCCCGGCGGCACGCCATAGCGCTGCTCGATCGAGGCGAACAGCGCTCCTTGCGACTGTTTCAGCGAACGCCCGCGCGCGACGATCGCGGCGGAGCCACGCTTGACCATGAACGCATCGAGCGAGAGCTTGAAACTGTGCAGGCTGCGGTCGGCGGCAATCGTCGCGCTGGCATAGTTCGCCCCCATCAGCGCGTTGATGCCGGTGGCCCCGACGCCATTGGCCCTCGCCTCGCCCGCTATTTGCTGCTTCCAGGCCTCGAACCCGCCCGGCCCGTTGCCGCATGTCGCGGCGTGCGCACCAGCGCCAAGCGCCGCGAGCATCGAAGCTGCAAGCACAGCCGTCGCAAAATTCTTCACCCTGGTCATCCGAAACTCCTTGCCGAACCATCGCGCTATTGGCGCGCATGCTATCCTGTCACGCCTTGCAGTCCCACCCGCAATCATTGACTTGGCCATTATTGACTTTTCGGAGCCGACAATGAAGTGCCTGCGCATCTACGCCACGCCGGATGGAGAATCCCGTTTCGGCGAGGTTGAAATACCCGCGAGCGACGGCGAGAGACGGCACGTAGGCGCCGGCAGCTTTGTGCTGATCGAGGATACCGAAGGAAAGGGCCACATCTCGCGCCATTCGCCGCAGGCGCAGACCGTGCTCTGGATCTCGCTGCCGAACCGACTGGATTTGCCGTAGGTCCGATGCGCCGTTTGAACTTGTCGCCGCGCTTCAGCCAAAAAGCCGCTAGCGCCGCCCTACTCCGCAAATCCGAACAGTTTTGCGGGATTGTGCACGAGTATCTTTTCCAGCGCCGCCTGATCGGGTGCGTAGCGATACATCAGCTCAAGGAGATCGGCGTCGTTCGGCGGCTGCTTTACCGACACCGGGTGCGGCCAGTCGCTGGCCCAGACGCAGCGGTCGGGCGCGGCCTCGATATAGGTCCGCGCTACGGGGATCACGTCGTCCCAGGGCGGGCCTGCCTTTGAGGTCTTCTCGCCGAGCGAGAGCATCACCCAGAAATTGCCCTTCGACAAAAGCTCCAGCATCTTGCGCAGGTTCGGATCGTTGTTGCCGGCGTCGGGGTCGGGCCGCGCCATGTGATCGATCAGCACGGGCACACCCAGCGACTGGTATTTCTCGACGCTCGAGATGATGCCGTCCTTCTCCGGCTGGATTTTTGCGTACCAGCCGAGCTCCCGTATCCGCGCAATCGCGCGCGCGAAATCCTTGTCCGACAACACCGCGCCCAACTCCTGGCGAAAACTGAATCGCGCACCGCGGACGCCGGCTTCGTGCAGTTCGGAGAGATAGGCGTCGTCAGCTTCCGCAAACACCAGCGCATTGGCGCAGCCGCGATAGTTCGGGCCCATCATGGCGAGCCCATCGAGCACCACGCTGTGGTCGGCGCCGTAGGTCGTGGTCTGTACGATCACGCCGCGATCAATCCCGAGCATCCGGTGCATGCGCAGCGCCGCCTCCCAGGTCGCACTCGGCATCTGATAGGCCGCGCCCGGGCGGATCGGATATTTCTCCAGCGGCCCCAGCACATGAAACTGGCTGTCGACGCTGTTGCGCGGCGGCGGTTTTGACGGGCGGCGCGGATTTGGATCGAACGGAAGATAGGTCGGCAAGGCCAAATTCCCTCTCAGTCGATGACGGCGGTGAAATCGCATTGCACGAGCGCGCCACCTTCCATGCCGGACTGCAGCGCATGACGCGCCGGGCGCGAATGCTCGTCGGGAAACATTTTCAACCATTCGGCATTCAGTGGTGCGCGCTGCGAGCGGTCCTTGAGCCACACCGTCATCTTGATGATGTCGGAGGTCGAGCCGCCTGCGGCTTCGACGGTGGCCTTCATATGCGCGAACATGTTGGCGCATTGCGCTTCCATGCTCTCCGGCATCTTGCCGTCGCCGTCACGGCCGAGGATGACGCCGCTCATCACGAGACTGCCGATACGGCAGGCGTTCGGGATCGGATTGGCGTGTTTGAAGCCGCCGATATGGATGCTCTTGCGCCGTGCTGTGCCGCTCATGACACCGTTCCTTCTCTGGGGATCAGTCGGTCGATTTCGGGGTTTGAAAGACACTTTGCAGCGTCACCATGTCGCCGAGCCGCGCATAACGCGGTCCGCCGATGCGCGCGATCGGGTCGAGCGCTTCGGTCTCGACCTTGCCGTTGTTGAGCAGCCCGTCGCGGATATGAAACATGACGACCTCGCCCACGATCAGCCGGCTCCGCGTCTGGCCAAATTCGAGGCACTGGCGGAAGCGGCATTCCATCGCCACCGGCGGCGCGGCGAGCCGAGGCACCTTGATCCGTTCGCTGGCCATGGTCTCGAGCTTGAGCACATCGACCTCGCTGATCTCGGGCGGATGCTCGGCCGAGCTCTCGTGCACGGCGTTCATCAGGGCTGTGTCGGCGATATGGATGACATACTCCTCGTTCGCGAGGATGTTGTGCGCGGTGTCCTTGTAGATCTCGCCCTTGCGGCCGACGCTGATCGCGAGCATCGGCGGCTTCGGCGAGACAAACGTGAAGGCGCTGAACGGCGCGAGGTTGAGGATGCCGCTGCCAGACAGGCTCGTCACCCAGGCGATCGGGCGCGGCACCACGATCCCGGTCAACAGCCGGTAGGTCTTTTCTGCACCATAGTCAGCCGGATCGAGCCGCATTGTGATCGCCAGCCTCTTCGCGCGCGCGACGTCGCCTTACTCGGACCTGATGTTCGCCTTGCGCACCACGGGGATCCATTTCGCGTCCTCGTGCTCGAGATAGGCGACAAATTCGGCCGGCGTCATCGCCACCGCCTCCGCGCCGAGCTTGTCGAACTTGTCGACCACGGACGGATCCTTCAGCACCGCGACCATGGCGTCATGCAGCTTGCTCACGATCTCAGGCGATGTGCCGGCCGGCGCGAACAAGCCCGTGAAGGTCTGGGCGTCAAAATCCTTGAAGCCGAGCTCGGCGAAGGTCGGCACGTCGGGCAGCGACGCAACACGATGCGGGCTGGTGACGGCCAGCGCACGGACGTTGCCGCTCTTGATGAAGGGCAGCCCCACCGAAACCTGGTCAAATGCAAACTGCACCTGCCCGCCGATCAGGTCGTTGGTCGCCGGCGCATTGCCGCGATAATGCACCGTGACCCATTTCAGGCCGAGCTCGGATTGCACCAGCTCGCTCAGGAGATGGTTGGTCGTGCCGGCGCCCGGCGAGGCCATGGCCAGCTTGCCGGGCTCGTTGCGGGCGAGATCGAAAAATTCTTTCGCGGTCCTGGCCTGGAGGGAAGGATTCACCTCGAGCAGCAGCGGCGTCATCGAGATTGACGTGATCGGAACGAAGTCACGCTTCCAGTAATAGGCCTCGCGCTGGTTGATGACGGGCGCGAACAGCACCGGGCCGTTGGCGCCGACGAACAGGGTGTAACCGTCGTGGTCCGACTTCGCAAAAGCTTCGCCTGCGATCATGCCGCCGGCGCCGGCCTTGTTCTCGACGATGAACGGCTTGCCAAGGCGTTCCTGCAGTTTGTCGGCGATGATGCGGGCGGCGGTGTCGACGTTGCCGCCGGGCAGATAGGGCACGATCAGGCGGACATTGCGCTCCGGATAGGTCTCGGCGGCCACCAGACCTGCGGCAACGGCCGCAATGGCGATCAGCGCACCTGCGAGAAACCGCATCAAAATTCCTCCCGAAGTCGGGGCGGATCGTTATCCGCCCGTTTTTGGCCGAATGCTGCCGGACGGCGCCGGTGGCGCGTCTTGCGCACCGGGCATCATTCGATTCCGGCCTTTACCTGTCGACGGAATTATGCCGTTCTTGTCCACATGGTGGACAACGGCATGGCGCTCACGCTCCCGACGGAACCGCGGAAAGGCGCGCAGGCAATCCGCCGCGCGCTCGCGGTGCTGCGCATCCTGGCCGCGGGACGCGAGGCGGGTTTGCCGCTCGCGGAGGTGGTGCAAGCCACCGGACTGACCCGCCCGACCGTGCACCGGATCGTTCATGCGCTGATCGAGGAGGGCATTGTCGAGCGCAACGACAAGACCGGCCACTACGCCATCGGCGGCCAGGTGCTTGAACTCGCGCTGGCGCGCCCGTCCCGCTCGCCGCTCTTGGCGGCCGCGGACGCGGTCTTGCGAAAGCTCTCCCGCGAGGTCGGCGACACCCTGTTCCTGACAGTGCGGACCGGCAACGACACGCTCTGCGTCGACCGCCGCATCGGCTCCTATCCCATCCAGGTGCTTTCGATCGAGGTCGGCGCGCGACGCCCGCTCGGCGTCAGCAGCGCGGGCGTTGCGATCCTCGCCGCGATGCCGGCACCGGAGGCGAGAAAAATCGTCACCGCCAATGAAGCGAGGTTTGCGGCCTATCGCACCGATGCAACCACCGCGCTCGCCCAGATCGCCGCAGCAAGACGGCGCGGCTATTATCTGCGCGAGGTCGGTCTGATCCAGGGCACGAAATCGATGTCGACCTGGATCAATACATCAGACCATCGTCCGGTCGCGGCCATCACGGTGTCAGCCGTGCGCACAAGGCTCGGTCCCCGTCGCGAACCGGAGCTGGCGGAGGTGCTGCTGGACGCGGCGCGCGCGATCGAACATGGGGTAGGACATAGCGCGCCGTAGCAACGCGGTGCGCCACCCTCGATCCAACCGTGCCCCTTCGTCGATCTGTCGCCTCATGATCGCGGTCGCAACAGCTCACGCCGCCATCAGCTTCTCGAACTCCGCAGGCTCGTAGGACTTGCCCGCACCGTCGGTGACTACGACCTTCCAGCCTGCGCTCGCAAAGACCTTCGCCTTCGCGGCGATCATCAGCCGGCTCTGGCGTTCGACCTTCACCGTCTCGTTCTCGCGTTCTGCGATCATCCTGTAGGCCAATTTTCTTGTCCCTGTTTCTCGCCTACCCCGGCGCCTGATGTCCGATCCAACCGGCAGGCTTTGGCCGCAATTCGCCGACAGCGTGGCGATTTGGTGGAGTCACGACGTAT
>DATMNV010000074.1:0-6263 GCA_035568535.1 Bradyrhizobium sp. | reverse complement strand
GACAATCTCGCGATCCCCGCCGACGCCCAGCATGTCTCGGAGGCCTATGAACTGATCAATTATCTCTATCGGCCGGACGTCGCCGCGAAGAACTCCGACTTCTTGTCCTATGCCAACGGCAACCTGGCGAGCCAGAAGCTGATCGATCCGAAAATCCTGGGCGACAAGAACATCTATCCGGACGACGCGACACTTGCAAAGCTGTTCGTGATCACCGCGCGCGATCCCGCCACCCAACGCATCATCAACCGGCTCTGGACCAGGGTGAAGACGGGAAGGTGAACCCTCCGTCATTGCGAGCGAAGCGAAGCAATCTGGAAATCTTGCCGCGGAGAAGGCCTGGATTGTTTCGTCGCTGGCGCTCCTCGCAATGACGAACGCGGCTGTTACCGCCAGCGGCGGTGCAGCCAAAGCCACTGCTCGGGATGCTCGCGCACCCAGCCCTCGATCACGCTGGTGATGGCTTGCGTTGTGCCCTGGACATCGATGTTGCCGTTGGCGTCGCGCACAGGCGGGATTTCTTCGGTCAATTCGGCGCGGAAGCGATTGCCCGGCATGCGGATCATGCGCACGCCGTGGACCGGGCATTCGATCTGCCGGAGCAGCCGCGCCAGCATGGGATTGGCCTTGGTCTTGCGGCCGAAGAAGCTCACCTCGACGCCGCCGGTCAGATATTGATCGACCAGCATGGCAACGTGCTGGCCCTTTTGCAGAGCTTCCGCCAGGCGGAACGGCGCATCGCGGGCCGCCGGGATCAGTGTTCCCATCTTCACCTCGCGCATCTGCTGAATGGCGCGGTCGGCGGCAGCACTGTTCGGCCGGCGGTAGAGGATGGCCGCATCGAGCCCATGGGCGACAGCGGCGAGCGCGGGCAGCTCCCAATTGGCCAAATGGCTTGCGAAAATCAGCGCCGGCTTTCCGTCCAGCCTGAGTTGATGAAACAGGAAGTGGGTGCGCGGCGGAATCTCGATGCGGCCATTGGGATCCGGGTTTTCATTGTTGTAGTCCCAGATGTGGTCGATGTGCGCAAACTCGGCACCGACTCGGCCGAGATTGTCCCAGACCCCCGCGAGGATCGTCTCGATCTCTTCCGGTGATTTCTCCGGGAATGCGGCGACAAGATTGGCGCGTGCGATCCTTTGCTCGCCCAATGCCGGTCCGATCCGGCGCGTGATGCGGCTGAACAGATTGGCGGTCTTGTCGGGATCGAAATAGCGGGTGGTGCGCAACAGGCCGACCGTAAGCGCGCCGACGGCGGCTTCGCCGAGCGGCTTGAATGCGTCGCGAATCCGCTTCTTGGTACCCGCCAACAGAGGTTGCATCGATGTAACGCGCAGCCGGTCAGGCCGGTTCGCGCGTCAAGATCAGCGAAGCGTTCTGGCCGCCGAAGCCGAACGAGTTGGACATCACCGCGGTGACGCGGGCATCGCGCGCCTTGTTGCCGACGACGTCGAAGTGGATGGTCGGATCCGGGATTTCGTAGTTGATCGTCGGCGGAATGCGCTGATGCTCGAGCGTCAAGAGCGAAAACACGGCTTCGACGGCGCCGGCCGCCGAGATGGTATGACCCACCATCGACTTGTTCGACGTGACCGGAATCTGCCTGGCGCGCTCGCCGAACACGGTGGAGGTCGTCTGATATTCCATCTTGTCGTTTTCCGGCGTCGCGGTGCCGTGCGCGTTGATGTGGTCGATCTGTTCGGGGGTCATGCCGGCGTCCGCGAGCGTCTTCAGCATGCAGCCGATGATCGGCTTGCCGTCCGGGCTCGAACGGGTGCGGTGGAAGGAATCGGTGAGCTCGCCGCAGCCGGCGACGACACCAAGGATCCGTGCGCCGCGCGCCACCGCGGCCTCATAGCTCTCCAGCACCAGGGCGCCGGCGCCCTCGGCCATGACAAAGCCGTCGCGGTTTCTGGAGAACGGTTTGGAGGCCGCTTGCGGCGGAATGTTCTGGGTCGACAGCGCCGACAGCAGCGAGAAACGCACCAGGCCTTCCGGGTTGACGGAGGCCTCGGTTCCCGCGCACAGCGCGGCGTCGGTCTCGCCGCGGCGGATAGCTTCGACCCCGAGCTGAATCGCGGTCGCGCCGGAGGCGCAGGCCGTCGACAGCGAGATCGGCGATCCCTTGGTGCCGAAGGTTGCCGCGAGGAAATCCGCGACCGAACCCATCAGGAAGCGGTGGTGATAGGGCTCGAACTTGCCGCCGCCACAGACGCTCAGCAGGTCGTCATAACTGAAATCGGTGGTGCCGACGGTCTTGCCGAGCTCTTCGCGCTGCGGCCATTCGATTTCGACCGGGGGCACCGCGAGGAAGAGGGGCCCTGGAAAATCGCCTTTGCTGCCGATGCCGGCTTGCGCAATGGCCTCATCGACGGCGAGTTCGGCCAGACGCTCGGAGAGGCCCACGGATGAAAAGGGCTCGACCGGAATGAAGTCGATGGTCCCGGCCATCGTGGTCTTGAGGCCTTCGATGGGAAAGCGGCTCAGGGTGCGGATGCCGGATTCGCCGGCCGTGAGCTTGGCCCAATTGTCGGCCTTGCCGGCACCGAGAGAGGTGATGACGCCCATCCCGGTGACGACGACGATCGGCCTTCCGAATTTGTCGCGTGGTGCTGCCATGTTCTCCCCACTAGTTACTTGACTAGTTACTTGCCCACCAGTGCCGCGTGGAGCGCGCTCGCGCTCCGCCCGAATGCCTCGCATGATCTCAAGACTTGAGATGCGCCTTGTCCCGAGGCGTTCCCATCCGGATCATGGTCTACTTGACTGCCTCGACCAAGGCCATGCCTTCGCCCCGCCAGTGCCCGGTCGCGGTTACCACAATCTGGGTCGGGGGCTTGGACATTTCAATCTCCACGCCGGAGGAATCGCCGGGTGGAAACAGCGTGTGGCGTGAAATCGACAGCGCCGCCAGCCCCAATCCCAGCGCAAACTGGGTATCCAGGTTGTGACCGAAGCGCGTGCCGGTCGCGCGTATGGCGAAATCCGGATGTTCGCCGAGGAAGGTCCGCTCTTCCGACGTCGCCGGTTCAGCGCCGGTCGCACCGGTGATGATGGCGCCGCCATCCTTGAGCTCGCCGAGTTCGGACCACAATTTCCTGAGCGAAGCGGTGATCTTGCCGGACTGTCCGCGTTGGCTGCGGTCCGAGACCACGCGGGTCAGCCGCGCAAACGGCCTTGCGCCGCGAGCGGTCGCATGCGCCTTGGACTCGATGACCAGAAACGCTCCGGCGGAGCCAAGTGCGAAACCGCTGTGCTCCTGCCGCGCCCAGACCGGTACGAACTTGTCGCGGAGATTGTAATCGCCGAATTCGTAGAGCACGAGCAGGTCCTTGCGCTCGCCATTATGCGAACCGCCGATCAGTGCGATGTCGCTTTGACCGGCCGCAATGCGCGCGAGCGCAATCCGCGCCGCGTCGACGCCGGCCGCTTCCTCGCCCATGAAGGTGCGGGAGGTGCCGCAGACGCCATGCACGATGGCGATATTGCCGGCCAACAGGTTGGAGAGCTGCGCCAGGAACAGCGTCGGGCGCAGATCGCTCATCAGGCGCTCATTGAGAAAGCCCGGAGGCGCATTGCCCTTGGCCTTGGCGTTCAGGATGGTGGTGTCGACGCGGATGTCGCGCTCGCCGCCGCCGGCCGCGATCACCATGTCCATCCGTCCGAGGATTTCCTTGTCGCCCTTGACGCCTGCCGATTCCAGCGCGAGTCCGGCGGCATAGGTACCGATGCGCTGCCACGCCTCCATCTGGCGCTGGTCGCCCTTTTTCGGAATCTGCGTGTCGAGATTGACCTGCGTCCAGGGATGCACGACGTAGGGTGCGAAATTCTTCTCGTCGACATTGATGCGCCCGGCATTGAGCGCATCCCAGTTCGCATCGAGGCCCTCGCCGAGCGACGTGGCGAGGCCAATGCCGGTGATCCAGACTTCCGCTGGTTCCGACTTCAAAGCGGGCGTGTCAGTCATGGCTGCAGCGCCTGCTGCGGGAAACCGATGCGCTTGGCCACGGCATCCATGTGGCCGCGCAGATCAGGATTGGGGAAGGGCACGTGGCTGAAGGTCAGCGTCGAATTGGAGCGGAGCTTGCCGCCGACCTTGATCCTGGCCTCGGTGATGGCATAGCCCGAGCCTTCGTGAACGAGGCTGGCGTCGATCGTGAGCGTCTCGCCGGGCGAGACGAAGCCGCGCATCTTGGCCTCCTTGACCGCAGCCAGGAACGGCATGCGCTCGAACTTCATCAGCGCCACCAGGAGCCAGCCCGAGGTCTGCGCCATCGATTCGATCAGGAGCACGCCGGGCATGATCGGATAGCCCGGGAAATGGCCCTCGAAGATGGTGCTCTGCACAGGCACGTGGGACTCGACCGTGATCGTCTTCTCGACCGTGTTGAGGTCGAGGATACGGTCGATCATCTGGAAATATTCGAGATGCATGACGCGCGTACCGCGCCCTTTACGTGCCAGCGCCTTTGGCCGCGACCAGCTCGTCGATGCGCGCGCAGAGGTTCTTCAGCACGAAATACTGTTCGGTGGTCGCCTTGCCGTCGTTGACTTCCTGGGTCCACTTTTCGAGCGGCAATTTGATCCCGAAGGCCTTGTCGATGGCAAAGGCGATGTCGAGGAAATCGAGGCTGTCGATGCCGAGATCATCGATCGCATGGCTATCCGGCGTGATCGTGTCGCGCGGAATGTCGCAGGTTTCAGCGATGATCGTGGCGACCTGATCGAATGTGGATGACATCACTAAACCTTTGATATATTGGAGATAATTCCAGATTGGGAAGGCGGGCGGGCGTTCACGCCCCCGGGGTCCCCAGTTCCCGCCGCCCGTGGGTTGAGTGCCCGTATATCGGAGCGCCGCCGTTAGTTCAATGGAGGCAGACGGATCGGTTCAGGCCGAAATTGAGGCAGATGCGAGGCCCGGTCGGGCCTATTTTACTGGGTCGAAATCCGGATGCAGTCGCGCCGGCCCATCAGCACGCAATCCTGGGTCTTGCGCAGGTCGGCGATGCTCGCGGCAAGCCAGATGCCGACCGCCGTGAGCGCCACGGTGAAGGCGAAAGCGGCGATATTGGCGAGCATGCGGTGGCGGAAATCGTCCTGCTCCTCCCGCGGCTTCTCGAAACGCGAGAGGTCGAGGCGCGACAGCTCGGCCGGCTCGGGCGCCGAATCATGATGCAGCTGTTTGACGACGGCGTCACCCCGGAAGCTTGGGGTTTGCGGCGCGCTGCGCGGCCGGAATTGCAGCACGCGGTGCTCCTCCTCCGCTGCGATGGGCCGCTGGTTCTTCACTGCTTCGGCTTCCGAAACCTAGAGCTGCAATTTAAGAAATGTAGCACGGCCGCAGCAGCGCACACAGGAAATGTTGGCACCTCAGCGATGCACGCAGAGTCAACCTTCGAAAGTGTCATGGAACCTGCCGTAATCGATCCTGACACGCCCGTCGACCGACGGTTGGACGACGTCGACGTAGCGTTGACCAAACATAATATCCGGATAGTCGTATGTCTTTCGAGCATGCACGGTTTGCGCCGCAACAACGTCATAGCCGGTCACCACCACGATGAGCGAAATGTCCGATGCCTCCAGGTCTTCCGCCGTGAGCCCAAAGAAAGGGCTTCGCTCGTCGATCACATGGTAGAGAGTCCAGCTTAGTGCAAAGGCGGGGCTTTCGTTTTTCAGCAACGGCAGCTCGTCGAAGCGGCGCGTCAGGTGACCTTCCGCCGTAACGACGTTCTTGAGGATCCAGAGCTTGGCGGTGGCATTGCTGATGACGTTGTGCCGCTCATTGGCGAACCGGACCATCAGCGTCAGCGCGCCCTCGTGATTGGAGATCACCGCGCGATTGGCGAACAGCACGCGAGAACTCGGCCGCGAAAACCGGGCGAAGATAAGCCCCGTCATCAGCGACATCGAGAAGATGCCAGTGAAGAGCTCGACGGCCGCGATGAAGTGGCCGTAATGGGTCTGCGGGTGCATGTCGCCATAGCCCGCGGTGGAGAGCGTCTCGATGCTGAAATAGAGGTAGTCGATATAGGCCTTGTGAGGCACGTTCGAGATTGGGTCGTCGCCGATCCAGTAGAGCACCGCGAAGGCGGCGTTGAAGGCGATAAAGACGAAGACCGCGCCGGCGATAAAGGACGGCCAGGACGCGGTCATGCAGCGATGGCTGATGTCGGCCCAGAAGCTCAGCTGCAGCCCCTCGGTGATGACCTCGCGGCTGCCGAGCCGAACCACCCGCGGCTTTGGTGTCCGGTCGCCTG
>DATMNV010000073.1:0-34139 GCA_035568535.1 Bradyrhizobium sp. | reverse complement strand
CAGGTAGGAGACTGACGAGCGACCCGATCCGGACCTCGTTAGGGCTGCTTCCTTCCGGACCTGACCCGGTTGGCGAGTGGCTCGTCCACCGCCAATCTCCCGGTCCCTATTTGGGGCCAAAAGGGCCGGAAAGCAAGCGGGCAGGCAGGCATTTGCGGGGCTTGTAAGGAAAGGCGGAAAAGCATTAGTTGCCGTCCCGACCGCTCTTGCCGGCCATAACAATTGCAATATTCCGGGAGACCGATGCCCGAATCCGCCTGGTCGCTGCATCCCCAGCTCAAGCAAGACACCATCGATATCGGCGACCTGCCGCTGTCAAAAGTGCTCGTCATCAAGGACGCCAATTACCCATGGCTGATGCTCGTGCCGCGCCGGCCGGAAAAGGTGGAGATTATCGACCTCGACGAGGTCGAGCAGGCGCAGCTCATGGCCGAGGTCTCCCGCGCCGCCAAGGCGTTGAAGGAGATCACCAAATGCGACAAGCTCAATATCGCCGCACTCGGCAATGTCGTGCCGCAGCTTCATGTGCATGTGATTGCGCGCCGCTCCAGTGACGCCGCCTGGCCGCGCCCGGTCTGGGGCGTGGTGCCGCCGCTCGCCCATGACGCCGCCGAAGTTCAGCATTTCATCAGCGCGCTACGCCGCAAAATCTGGTTGGGTTGAAACAGGAAAATGTCAGCAAACGAATCCTTTCCGCTCGGGCAGCCGGGCTTCGTCAACAACATCCTCGATCGCGCCGCGCATCTGCGTACCAAGGATGAGAGATTGATGGCGCTGGAGAGCGATCCCCGTTCGCGCGCCTATGTGGTGCACCGCGACTCCCTGGTCGTGAAGAAGGAGGGCGAGGCCGCGCGCGCCCTGCTCCCGATCGATGAAGCGCTGAAGTTCGGCGCCAATCCGGGCACGATCTTCCTGGGGCTGCGCGACGGCGCAGCGATCTTCGGCATGGGCATTTCGGCCGCGGCCGTGGAAAATCTCATCACCCGCAACGACGTCGCCGTCAGCGAATTGCGCGGCATGGCGATGCAGGGCGTGGTGCCGCCCGGCGAGCTCTCGGCGATCGCGATGGCGAAGTCGATGGTGAACTGGCATCAACGCCACGGCTATTGCGCCAATTGCGGCCAGCGCACCGCGATGAAGGAAGGCGGCTGGAAGCGCGAATGCCCGAGTTGCAAGGCCGAGCATTTCCCGCGCACCGATCCGGTCGTGATCATGCTGGTGACGCATGGCGACAAATGCCTGCTCGGCCGTGCGCAGCGTTTCCTTCCCGGCATGTATTCCTGCCTCGCCGGCTTTGTGGAAGCCGCCGAAACAATAGAAGACGCCGTCCGGCGGGAGGTATTCGAGGAAGCCGGCATCCGCTGTACCGATGTCAATTATTACATGACCCAGCCCTGGCCCTATCCATCGTCGCTGATGATCGGCTGCACCGCGCGCGCCACCAACGAGGACATCGTGGTGGACCGCACCGAACTCGAGGACGCGCGCTGGTTCGATCGCGACGAGGCGCGGCTGATGATCACGCGAAAACATCCAGACGGCCTCGCAGGCCCTCATCCCTTCGCCATTGCCCATCATCTGCTCGGCCGCTGGGTGCATGGCGGAGGAAACGAAGGCGCATAGCGAGGAACCGGCGCCTGTCCGTGTCGATTAGCCCAGGACTTGAACCGGCATGACGGGCGCGAGCATGAACTTTCAGGAGCGGGCGCCGAAAATCCCGCCGCGCATTCTCTGCATCGGGCAGCCGGTTCGCGATCTCACCTTTCGCGTGCCGGGCGTTCCGGCGCGTGGCTCGAAAGCCAATGCCGATCATTTCGAACAGATCTGCGGCGGCAACTCGCTCAATGCCGCGATCGGCGTCGTGCGGCTCGGCGGGCGCGCCTCGCTCTGCGGTCCGATCGGCGATGCACGCGAGACCGAGAGCCGCTACATCTTCGAGCGGCTTGGGCACGAAGGCATCGAGACCAAACACCTCGTGCACATGCCGGGCGCGGTGACGCCGCTGTCGGCGATCATGATCGACCCGACCGGCGAGCGCACCATCGTGACCTTCCGCGATCCCGAACTCTGGAAAGTGAAACTTCCTCCGGCTGACACGTTGCTGCAGGATTGCGATGCGGTCCTGACCGAAAGCCGCTGCGCGGAATTTTGTACCGATCTCTGTGCCGAGGCGGTGCGGCGCGGCATTCCCGTGATCGTCGACGTCGACCGCGCAATGTCGCTGCGCGAAGGCCTGCTCACGGCCTCCACGCATCTGGTGTTTTCCTCCGAGCCGCTGCAGGAGACGGCCGGCGAGAGCGACGAAGGCCAGGCGCTGAAGAAGATCGCCAGGCTGACGCCCTCGTTCCTTGCGGGCACCCGCGGGCCGCGCGGCACGATCTGGCTGGACGAGCACGGTGAGTTGCAGGAGACGCCAGCTTTCCCGGTCCATACCGTCGATACGCTTGGCGCCGGCGACGTCTTCCATGGCGCCTTTGCCCTTGCCGTCACCGAAAAGCAGGGGCTGCGGGAGGCGCTGCGGTTCGCTTCGGCCGCGGCAGCGCTGAAATGCACCCGGTTCGGGGGTGCCTTTGCCGCCCCGCAACGTCCTGAAGTTGAAGCGCTTTTACGCCAGGGCCATGCCGCATCGGCGGCGCGACTGATCTAAAGATGGGCTTGCGGTAGAAGATTTTTCTCTATATGAGGTATATCAACCTCATATATGGAACTTTCTTCTCATGACCGACCTCGCCGTTCAGATTCATGAAAACAACCGCCGCCTCGATGCCATCGACCGCAAGATCCTGATGGTGCTGCAGGAGGACGCCTCGCTCTCCGTGGCCGAGATCGGCGACCGGGTCGGGCTGTCCTCGACACCGTGCTGGAAGCGCATCCAGCGCCTTGAGGCCGACGGCGTCATCCTGCGCCGCGTCGCTCTCGTCGACCAGAACAAGATCGGGCTCGGCATTTCCGTGTTCGTCTCGGTCGAGAGCGCCGACCACTCCGAAGACTGGCTGAAGAAATTCGCCGACGCTGTCAGCGCGATGCCCGAGGTGATGGAATTCTATCGCATGGCCGGCGACGTCGATTACATGCTGCGCGTCGTGGTCCCGGACATGCAGAGCTACGACGTGTTCTACAAGAAGCTGATCGCGACCGTGCCGCTGAAGAACGTCACCTCGCGCTTTGCGATGGAGAAGATCAAGTCGGTGACCGCGCTGCCGGTACCGGCGGCATAAAGCGAAGCCGGCTCGCTATCTTCGATTGAAGCTGTGCGCAGCCTCACCCGCAGCGGTACAAGCTTTCGTCAGCGCCTGAAAACTAACCGATGATTTACCGGTCATTAGCCCGGCGTGCGTATTGTCGCGGGCAATGGAGCGGGGCACAACCATCTCATCACTGCGATGGCCCGTTTGGCTTAACGCTGCGGCGTTGCTGATCGCGAGCTTTGTCGCGGTCGCGGCGCTGTCATTGAGGGTCCGTCCCGGGACAGAAATCGTGGCCGTGGCTTTTCCGCCATGGTGGAGTTCGGAGCGAGCATTTCTCGCCGCCGCTTCCGCTGATGCCGCGATCGTGAGGATGACGGCGGTTCCGTCGCTTCTGGTGGTTCGGCCGGACCAACGTGATGGTCTGCCACGGCTCCGCAAGGCCGGCGCCTGGCTGGTCATGGATCCGCAGGCAATCGCCGCCTGCATTTCGAACTAGCTCATTGAGGAACCGGGAATGACCATCGAGAGCGATGATCTCGCGAATTTGCGCGACACCACCAGCAAGCTTCTGACGGCGATGCTTTGGATCCATGTTCCGATCGCAGTCGTGGTCGGCATGATGCGCGGCGCGGACTGGCTGATGCCTGCCGGGTTGATGGCCATCATGGCGATCGCCGCAACCGCGTCGTGGCGGCTCGCGGGCAACGGCCTTTCGACCCGGCTGGTGTACGGCGTCGCCATCATGGGCCAGGTGTCGGTGCTGGTTTTCCAGATGTCGGGCGGTCCCTGGCAGGTCGACACGCATATGTATTTCTTCGCATGCCTCGCCTGCCTGATGTCCTATTGCGACTATCGACCGATCCTCGCCGGCGCGGTGGCGGTCGCGCTACATCACCTCGTGCTGAACTTCATTCTTCCGGCCGCGGTTTATCCCGGCGGTAGCGATTTCGGCCGCGTCGTGCTGCATGCGGTGATCCTGGCTGTCGAAGCCGGCGTCCTGATCGCGCTTGCGCACAAGCTCGCGCAATTGTTCGAGACCACGGCGCGCAAGACCGCTGAGGTCGAGGCGGCCCAGGCGGCCGAGACGCGCTCCAACAGCGAGCGCTCGGATGCCGAGCGGCGCGCCAAGCAGGACCGCGACGCCGCACGACGTGAGCTTGCGGCCGGCTTCGAGCGCAAGATCGGCAGCATTGTCGAGGCGGTCGCAGTAGCCGCTACCGAGATGCAGGGCATGTCGGCGTCGATGTCGGGCAGCAACGCCGAAACCGCGCGCCAGACCGCGGCGGTGGCAGCTGCTTCGATGCAGGCCTCGACCAATGTCGAGACGGTGGCGGCCGCGACCGAAGAACTGACCGCTTCAATCAACAATATCGCCCAGCAGGTGACGCGCTCCGCCGAGATCGCCGGCAAGGCCGCCGAAGAGGCGCGCCGTACCAACGCGGTGGTCGAAGGGCTAGCCGCCGGCACGCAGAAGATCGGCGAGGTGGTGACGCTGATCCAGAACATCGCGAGCCAGACCAATCTGCTCGCGCTCAACGCCACCATCGAGGCGGCGCGCGCCGGCGAGCATGGCAAGGGCTTTGCCGTGGTCGCGAGCGAAGTGAAGGCGCTGGCCAATCAGACCGCGAAGGCGACCGAAGAGATTTCAGCGCAGGTGCAGGGCATCCAGGCCGCGACCGGCGACGCCGTCACTGCGATCCAGGCCATCGGCGGCACCATCTCGGAGATCGACAAGATCTCCAGCGAAATCGCGGGCGCCGTGGACCAGCAGGGCCTGGCCACGCGCGAGATCGCCGGCAATGTGCAGCAGGCCGCCAACGGCACGCGTGAGGTCAGCGGCAACATCCAGAACGTCACCCGCGCTTCCGACGAAGCCGGCGTCGCCGCCTCGCGCCTGCTCGACGCCGCCAACGGATTGTCGTCGCAGTCCGACCGGCTGAAGGGCGAAGTCGGCAGCTTTATCGCCTCGCTGGTAGCGGCGTAAGTTTCATCAACGCTGTCGTCGCCCCTGCTTGATCAGGCGATCAAATCTTCTGATTGTATTCGCCTACCTCGGGATGCGTGCGCAGCACCCCGTCGACCAGCTCGAACATGTCGCGCATGCGCTGCTCCGACACCGGGCTCTCGACCACGACCACAAGCTCCGGCTTGTTGGAGGAGGCGCGCACCAGGCCCCAGCTGCCGTCCTCCACCGTCACGCGCACGCCATTGACGGTGACCAAATCGCGGATCGGCTGGCCGGCGAGCCTCTCGCCCTTCTTCTGCGCCGCCTCGAAATGTTTCACCACGGCGTCGACGACACCGTATTTCACTTCGTCGGCGCAATGCGGCGACATGGTGGGCGACGACCAGGTCTTTGGCAGCGCGTCTTTCAGGTCAGCCATCGATTTATCGCCCGCGCGGTCGAGCATGTCGCAGATTGCGATCGCCGACACCAGGCCGTCGTCATAGCCGCGGCCGAACGGCTTGTTGAAGAAGAAGTGGCCGGACTTCTCGAAGCCGGCGAGCGCGCCGAGCTCGTTGGTGCGGCGCTTCATGTAGGAGTGGCCGGTCTTCCAATACACCGTCTTCGCGCCCTGCTTCTGCAGCACCGGATCGGTGATGAAGAGGCCAGTCGATTTCACGTCGACCACGAACTGCGCGTTCTTGTGGATCGCCGACATGTCGCGAGCCAGCATGACGCCGACCTTGTCGGCAAAGATCTCCTCGCCGGTGTTGTCGACGACGCCGCAGCGGTCGCCGTCGCCGTCGAAGCCCAAGCCCACATCGGCCTTGTGCGCGAGCACCGCATCGCGGATCGCGTGCAGCATTTCCATGTCTTCCGGGTTCGGATTGTATTTCGGAAAGGTGTGATCGAGCTCGGTGTCGAGCGGGACCACCTCGCAGCCGATCTTCTCCAGCACCTGGGGCGCGAACGCGCCGGCGGTGCCGTTGCCGCAGGCAGCCACCACCTTCAGCTTGCGCTTCAGTTTTGGCCGGTTGGTGAGATCGGCGATGTAGCGCGCCGGGAAATTCTCGTGGAACACGTAGGAACCGCCGGCCTTGTTCTTGAACTCGGCGTTGAGCACGATCTGTTTCAGCCGCGTCATCTCGTCCGGACCAAAGGTGAGCGGCCGGCTGGCGCCCATTTTTACGCCAGTCCAGCCATTGTCGTTGTGCGAGGCGGTGACCATGGCGACACAGGGCACATCGAGATCGAACTGCGCGAAATAAGCCATCGGCGTTACCGCGAGCCCGATGTCATGCACCTTGCAGCCCGCGGCCATCAGGCCCGAAATCAGCGCGTATTTGATCGAGGCCGAATAGCCGCGGAAGTCGTGGCCGGTGACGATCTCCTGTTTGACGCCGAGCTCCGAGAGCAGCGCGCCCAGCCCCATGCCGAGCGCCTGCACCCCCATCAGGTTGATTTCCTTGTTGAACAGCCAGCGCGCGTCGTATTCGCGAAAGCCGGTCGCCTTCACCATCGGCTCGGATTCAAAGGCGTAGGTATTGGGCAAAAGCACGGGTTTCGGTTTCGGAAACATCGGGGCCTCGTCAAGGACACGTAAAGCTATCACGCAGCCATTAGCGAATGCGCGCGCGAAGCGAAAGGCGGTGTTCTGGCAATATTAATGGGAAGGACTGTTGAAATGCGATCAATCATCCAGTTCGGCGATCATTCGCCGTATGATCGGCTCAAGGGCGGGCAGGTGGACCGTCGCGACCTCCCAAATCCGCCTGTCGTCAAGCCGCTGGTATTCATGCCGCAGCACGTTGCCTATCTCAATGATGGAAGCCCAGGGGGCTTCGTCATATTTGGCCAGCATGTCCTGAGGGAGTGCCTTTGCGGCCTCCGAAATGATCTGCGCTGCCCGCTCGGTCGCCCGGCGATGAATGTAGCTGAGTTGATATCGTTCGAAGGAAAGCCCCTTGACCGTAATCGCCACGCCTTCGATCTCGTCGCGAATATGAAACAGCAACGCTCGCGAGCTTGTGCTTGCAGCCATCAAAAGATCCGCACCGCTTCGCGCTCGACGTCCTTGCGGACATAGGGCGACAGTCCCGCGCGCGTTGAATAGCCGATATCAACTTGACGATCGAAGGCGTCCTGGAGGGCCTGGTAAGCGTCCATGAAAGGAAGAAAGCCGAAACGGTCCTCGGACACCGGATCGACAAAGACATCGACGTCGGAATGCGGTGCAGCCTCGTCGCGCGCGTGCGACCCGAACAGGTAAAGTCCGGCCACGCCGAGCGCCCGCAAGGCAGGCTCGGATCGTTTCAATCGGGCAATGACATCATCGCGGCGCATGACGTCAATATAGCCGGAAAGCCAATATTTTCCACTCAAGCAAGCGGTGATTTTTCCGCCAAGTTCGTGGGTTTACTGCTCCAGCACCAACTGGCCGTTGGAGTACTCGAAGCGTTTCAGCTTCGACAGGAAGGACAGGCCGAGCAGGTTTTCCGACAGCGCCGTGTCGGGCAACACCATGGCGTCGACGTCGCGCACGATCAGGCCGCCGACATCGAGCATCGCGATCTGCGCGCGCGCCGCTTTCACCTTGCCGTTGGCGGTGGTGACAATCGCGGTGTACTGGCCGGGCGTCGGGTGCAGGCCGAAGCGCGCTGCCGAAGATTCGTTCAGGGCCACCACGGAGGCGCCGGTGTCGACCATGAAGCCGATGCGCTGGCCGTCGATGCGGCCTTCGGTGGCAAAATGACCGCGGGCGTCGCGGGGAATGTTGAGGCTGCGCTGGCCGGTCTGCACCGCCGCCGCGACGGGGGCGGTTGGTGGAGCGGTCGTCGGGGCGGCCGAAGCCGGCGTCATCTTTTCCGCCATCCGCGCCATGAAGACGCCGAGGCCGGCCATGATAGCCGCGGTGATCACAATATTACGCATCACGCCACACTCGCTCTCACGCCCCCGGCCGATTTCACCACGCCGTCCGCGACAGCACGACTAAGGGCGGCAGGCGAAGGCTGCCATTTTGGCGAAAAGGATGAGTGAAGTGTTAACGCGATCTATGTCCCACGCGGCTTCACCCGCCGCGTCGGCAGCGCCGTGGCAGGATCCTCCGGCCAGGGATGCCGGGGATAGCGGCCGCGCAGGTCGGAGCGAACCGCCGTGTAGCTGCCGCGCCAAAAACCCGGCAGGTCGCGCGTCACCTGCACCGGCCGCTGCGCCGGCGACAGCAGTTCCAGCACCAGGGGCACTTTTCCCTTGGCGATGGAGGGATGGGTGTTGAGCCCAAACAACTCCTGCAGCCGCACCGCAATGGTCGGCCCCTGCTCGGCCTCGTAATCGATCGCGAGCATGGTGCCGGTCGGCGCCTCGAAATGGGTCGGCGCCTCGCGCTCCAGCCGCGCGCGCAACTCCCAGGGCAACAGCGCGAGAAGCGCCTCCGACAGATCCCCGGCGGAAAAATCCTTCAGTGAGGTCTTGTCGTAGAGCGCCGGCACCAGCCAGTCCGCGGCTGCCGCGATCAGCCCGTCATCCGACAGATCGGGCCAGCTCTCGCCCTCCGCCTCGCGCAAGAACATCACGCGATCGCGCCATTGTTTTGATGATTTCGACCAGGGCAGTTTGTCGAGGCCGGCGGCAATCAGGCCATCGGCGAAGATGCGCGCGGTTTCCGCCGAGGGCGACAGCGCGAGTGGTGCTTCCGACAGCGTGATGGCGTGCAAGGTCTTCTTGCGGCGGGCGCGCAGGGCTAGCGCGCTTCGGTCGAAGGTGACTTCGTCCGAGGTTTCGATGTGGTCGGCGAAATTGTGTTCGATTTCGTCCTGCGAGATCGGCGCCGCCAGCAGGATGCGTCCGGCCGCTGCCGTGCCCGTGAGTTCGCCGACCGCGATATAGGGCGCGCGCGCAAGTGCGGACGTTTGCTCGACCGCGGCGCCGCGACCATTGGCGAGCACAAAGCTGCCATTGCCGCGGTTCTTTGCCACGCGATCCGGAAAGGCAAATGCGAGCATCACCCCGGTGCTGAGTTCCTCGCTTCCCGGCGGTGAGGAAGAGGCCACCTGCGAGGCCCAGCGCCGGGCGAGATCGCGTGCGCTGGAGGCACGCTGCGAGCGGTCGCGGCGGAACTGGTCGAGCCGATGTTCCAGATCGACGCTGTCGCCGCCGAGCCCGCGTTCGGTGAGGATGGCCGCGACCTCCGCTGCGTTCTCACCAGCGCCGAAGCGATCGGAATCCACGATCATGCGCGCCAGTCGCGGCGGCAGCGCCAGCGCGCGCAGCCGCTTGCCCTCGGCGGTGATGCGGCCGTCGGGGTCGAGCGCGCCGAGTTCTTCCAAAAGGCTCGTCGCTTCTTTCAGCGCCGGCGCCGGCGGCGGATCGAGGAACGACAGCGTTGCGGGATCGCTGACGCCCCATTGCGCGAGATCGAGCACCAGCGAGGACAGATCGGCGGAGAGGATTTCCGGCTGGGTATAGGCGGCGAGCGACGCCGTCTGCGGCTCGTCCCAGAGCCGGTAGCAGATGCCGGGCGAGGTGCGGCCGGCGCGGCCGCGGCGCTGGTCGACCGCGGCGCGCGAGGCGCGAACGGTCTCCAGCCGCGTCAGACCGATGTCCGGCTCATAGCGCGGTACGCGCGCCAGGCCGGAATCGACCACGATGCGCACGCCCTCGATCGTGAGCGAGGTCTCGGCGATCGAGGTCGCCAGCACGACTTTGCGCTGCCCCTTTGGCGCGGGCGCGATGGCGCGGTCCTGCACGGCGGCATCGAGCGCGCCGAACAGCGGCACGATCTCGGTGCTCGCATCCTTGACGCGCTCTTCCAGGAAATTCTGGGTGCGGCGGATTTCCGCCGCGCCGGGCAGGAACGCCAGTACCGAGCCGGAATCGGCACGCAGCGCCTGCGCAATGCTGTCCGCCATCTGCCGCTCCAGCGGCATGTCGGGCTTTCGCGAGAGATAGCGCGTCTCCACCGGGAAGGCGCGGCCTTCGCTCTCGACCACCGGCGCGTTGCCCAGAAGTTTAGCTACCCGCGCGCCGTCCAGCGTCGCCGACATCACCAGCAGCCGCAAATCCTCGCGCAAGCCGGTCTGCGCATCACGCGCCAGCGCGAGGCCCAGATCGGCGTCTAGCGAGCGCTCGTGAAATTCGTCGAACAGCACCGCCGCAACGCCGCTGAGCTCGGGATCGTCGAGAATCTGGCGGGAGAAAATCCCCTCGGTCACCACTTCAATGCGCGTGGCGCGCGACACCTTTGAGCCGAAGCGCACGCGGTATCCGACGGTCTCGCCGGCGCGCTCGCCCAGCGTCTTTGCCATCCGCTCGGCGCTGGCACGCGCCGCGATCCGCCGCGGCTCCAGCACGATGATCTTCTTCCCCCTGGCCCAGGGTTCATCGAGCAGCGCGAGCGGCACCCGCGTGGTCTTGCCGGCGCCGGGCGGCGCGACAAGCACAGCGGCGTTGTTGCCGCCAAGCGTGCGCGCGAGATCGTCGAGCACCGCGTCGATTGGAAGGGGCGTGTCGAAGCTTCGGGGCAATGTTTGTCCGGCGGCGTCTCTTACACCCTATCCCCGCGCTTGCGGGGACAGGGCTGGGGTGAGCGGCTACTCTCCACGAATTCGCAGGCAGTTCAATTGCGGCGGCCCCTCACCCGCATCGCATCGCCCCGGAGAGGCGAAGACGCTAATTCCGCAGCAGCGGCGGGCGGCCGACGCTTTCGTAGACAAAACCGTGGGCGGCCATGTCCTCGGGCCGGTAGATATTGCGCAGGTCGATCACGATCGGCTGCTTCAATTCCTGCTTCAGCCGTTCCAGGTCGAGCGTACGGTACTGCACCCATTCGGTGACCACCACCATCGCGTCCGCGCCCTTCACGCAGGCATAGGCGTCGTCGACATATTCGATCTCGGGCAATTCCTTGCGCGCCTGCTCCATGCCGACCGGATCATGCGCGCGCACCTTGGCGCCCATGTCGAGCAGGCCCGTCACCAGCGGGATCGACGGCGCCTCACGCATGTCGTCGGTGTCGGGCTTGAAGGTGAGACCTAGCACGGCCACGGTCTTGCCGCGCAGCGAGCTGCCGACCGCCGTCGAGACCTTGCGCGCCATCGCGCGCTTGCGGTTGTCGTTGACGCTGAGCACGGCCTCGACGATGCGGAGCTGCACGTCATAGTCCTGCGCGATCTTGATCAGCGCGCGGGTATCCTTCGGGAAGCACGAGCCGCCGAAGCCCGGGCCCGCATGCAGGAATTTCGAGCCGATGCGGTTGTCGAGCCCGATGCCGCGCGCGACCTCCTGCACATCGGCGCCGACCTTTTCCGAGAGATCGGCGATCTCGTTGATGAAGGTGATCTTGGTCGCCAGAAACGCGTTCGCCGCGTATTTGATCAGCTCCGCGGTACGCCGCTTGGTGAACATCAGGGGCGCCTGGTTCAGCGACAGCGGCCGGTAGACATCGCCCAGCACCTTGCGGCCGCGCTCGTCGTCGGTGCCGACCACGATGCGGTCGGGGAATTTGAAGTCGCGGATCGCAGCCCCTTCGCGCAGAAATTCCGGATTGGAGGCAACCACGACGTCGGCGGAGGGATTGGCCTCGCGGATGATGCGCTCGACCTCGTCGCCGGTGCCGACCGGCACGGTCGACTTGGTCACGACCACGGTGAAGCCGCTCAATGCGGCTGCGATCTCGCGCGCGGCGGCGTAGACATAGGATAGGTCGGCATGACCATCGCCGCGCCGCGACGGCGTGCCGACCGCGATGAACACCGCATCGGCTTGCGCAACGGGCGCCTTGAGATCGGTGGTGAAGTCAAGCCGCTTGGCCTTGACGTTCGAGGCCACGAGCACTTCGAGCCCGGGCTCGAAGATCGGAATCTCGCCGCGATGAAGGGCGGCGATCTTGCCGGCATCCTTGTCCACGCAGGTGACCTCGTGGCCGAAATCCGCAAAACAGGCACCGGAAACCAGCCCCACATAGCCCGTGCCAATCATGGCAATCCGCATGAATCAGTCCGCCCTTAATGGTTAACGCGACCGCCTCTTAAAACATTTGGACCGCAGGGGGAAAGCCCAAAAACGGCATATCCCTTGAATGAATAAAGGAGACAGCAACCGCTTGCCGCCATGATGCCGCGCCAACGCGCCGAAATGAGACAGCCAAGACTTCAGACATGACTTCAAACGGCACATCCGAGCTATCTGGCAGTTCTGCCGCTGACGCGGCGGGCCGCCTCGACTGGGTGGACTACGCCAAGGGCATCTGCATCGTCATGGTGGTGATGATGCATTCGGTGCTGGGCGTGGAATTGGCCGCCGGCGAAAACGGCTTCATGCATGCGGTCGTGATGTTCGCGAAACCGTTCCGGATGCCCGACTTCTTCCTGATTTCCGGGCTTTTCCTGCCCCTCGTCATCGATCGCGACTGGCGCACCTATCTCGACCGCAAGGTCGTGCACTTCGCCTATTTCTATGTGCTGTGGGTGACCATCCAGTTCGGCTTCAAGGCGCCTTCCTTCGCGGCCGAGCAGGGCTGGGGCCACGTCGGATTCCTTTATCTGGAATCCTTCATCGAGCCGTTCGGCACGCTCTGGTTCATCTACCTGCTGCCGATATTCTTCGTTGTCATAAAACTGACACGCAATGCGCCGGCGTCTCTGGTCTGGGGCGTGGCGGCGCTGCTCGAGAGCATGCATGTCGCAACGGGCTGGACCGTAATCGACGAGTTCTGCGCGCGGTTCGTCTACATCTATTCCGGTTATCTCTTCGCCGATTATGTCTTCGCGCTGTCGGTTCGCGCGCGGGCACGTCCGTCTCTGGCCCTTGCGGCACTCGCGTTATGGGCGGTCGTCAATGGCGGCCTCGTGGCGCTGGGCGTCAGCGAATGGCCGATCATCTCGCTCGCGCTCGGACTTTGCGGCGCCTGCGCCATCATCACATCAGGCACGCTGCTCGCGAAGATGTGCTGGCTCAACTTCCTGCGCTTCTGCGGCGAGCATTCGATCGTGATCTATCTCGCCTTCTTCCTGCCGATGGCGTCGACGCGCACGCTGCTGCTCAAGACCGGCATGATCCACGATATCGGTCTGGTCTCGCTGATCGTCACGGTGCTCGGCGTCGCGGGCTCATTGTTGATCTGGCGTGCCGCGCTCGCGGCGCACTCGAATTTCCTGTTCGAGCGGCCGGACGCATTCTGGATCGCGCCGAAGAAGGCCGGTACCGTGCTGCAGGCGGCCGAGTAGTTCCTCAGACTTTCAGATAGAGCGCGCCGCTGGTGCGCCCGCTTTCGAGATCGGCGTGGGCTTGCGCTGCATCGCTCAACCAATAGGCCTTGCCCACACCTTTCAGCACGCCGCTTTCGAGCGCCGCCAGCACAGCTTGCGCCGCCTGACGATAGGCCCCGGCGTCGTTCATGTAGGCCATCACGCTTGGCCGCGCGAGCATCAGGCTGCGGCGCGGTCCGAGTTCCTCAACGCTGAGCGGCGGAATCGCTCCGCCCGACTGGCCGATGCTTGCGACCACGCCGAAGGGACGCACGCAAGCGAGCGTCTTTCGAAGCGTCGCGCCGCCGACACCATCATAGGCGGCATCGACGCCGTGTCCGCCCGTCAGCACTGCAACTTCACGCGCGAAATCGGCGTCGCGGCCGATGAGGATGTGATGGGCGCCGGCCTCGCGTGCGATGTCCGCCTTGGCCTTCGAGCCGACCGTGCCGATCACGGTGGCGCCGAGGTGGTTCGCCCAGCGCGTCAGCAACTTCCCGAGCCCGCCGGCCGCGCTATGCACCAGGATGGTCGCGCCGCGGCCAACCGGATAGATGCGCGTCAGCAGCATGTGCGCGGTAATGCCCTTGACAAACACGGACGCGACGGCTGCATCAGACAACGTGTCCGGCAGCTTTATCGCGCGCCATGCGGGAAGATTGCGTTCCGAGGCATAGGCCCCAACCGGCGCGCCGGCATAGGCGATGCGGTCGCCAACCTTGAGCGAGGTCACTTCCGCGCCGACGGCGCCGACGATACCGACCGCCTCAACCCCCGGGATCCTGGCTTCGGGAAGCGCATAGAGGCCGAGGCGCTGATAGATATCGATGAAGTTGACGCCAATGGCGGTCTGGCGCAGCCGGATTTCACCTGCCGCCGGCGGCGCCAGCTCGGCACTTGCGAGCTCGAGCTGCTCGGCGCCGCCGGGCGCCCTCAATCGGATGACATCGGCCATGACCATCGCTCCTTGCTGTCGAGATCACTATGGAAGCCGCGGCCGATATGCGAAACTGCCCAGGACCGCACCCTGATTGTGAGATTTCGCACAATGCTTGACTGGAACGATCTGCGCCATTTCGTGGTGCTGGCCCGCGAGGGCACGCTGTCGGCGGCGGCGCGCGCGCTCGGCGTCGATCACGCTACCGTCGCCCGCCGCGTCGCGGCGCTTGAGGCAGCCACCGCGCTAAAACTGGTGGACCGGCGAGCCCGGTCCTATGCGTTGACCAACGACGGACGACGCATCGCCGCGGCCGCGGCGCCGATGGAGGAGATCGCCTTTGCCGTGGAGCGTGCGATGCAGGCTGCAAAGCCGGGCATCTCTGGCGAGGTGTCGATCAGCGCGCCGCCATCGCTGGCGAACGCGCTGATCGCGCCCAGGCTGATCGAGCTGCGCCGGCAACACCCCAACATCTTTATCAAGCTGATCGGGGAAAAGCGCAGCGCTTCGCTCAGCCGCCGCGAGGCCGATCTGGCGCTGCGCCTGTCGCGCCCGAACGAGCCGAGGCTGATTGCGCGCAAAATCGGCCATTTCGGTTTCAGCCTCTACGGCTCGCCGTCCTATCTAAAGGAGACGCCGCCGCATGCCCTGGCATTCATCGCCTATGATTCCAGCATGGAAGAGGCACCGCAGCAGCAATGGCTAAGGGCGATCGCCGGCAACCGCGCCATCGTGCTGCGCACCGGCGATCTGGAGAACCAGGCGGCTGCGGCGCGCGCCGGCGTCGGGCTCGCGGCGCTGCCGCACTTCCTGGGCGACAGCGATGAGCGGCTCCAGCGCCATGACACCGGCGGCAGGCAGGTCGGCCGCGACGTCTGGCTGGTGGTCCACCGCGATCTGCGCCAGGCGCCCGCGGTTCGCGCGGTGATGGAATTTCTGGCTGGCTGCATGAGGCAGCAGTGAAGGCCAAAAATTCCCGTGCGCTGCGAGACCGGAATGGGTGTCAACGGCAGCAAAAATCCCTACATTGCCGCCATGCCAAAATCCCCGCAAAAAGCCGCGCCCGCCAAATCCATCGCCGAGAAGCCCGCTGCCAAGCCGGTTCCCGCCAAGGCCCCTGAAAAGGCCCCCGCGAAAGCGTCCGGCAAGGGCGACCATGTCTTCCTGGTCGACGGCTCCTCCTACATTTTCCGCGCCTATCACGCCCTGCCGCCGCTGAACCGCAAGTCCGACGGGCTGCAGGTCAATGCCGTGCTCGGCTTCTGCAACATGCTGTGGAAGCTCTTGCGCGAGATGCCCGAGGACAACCGGCCGACGCACCTCGCCATCATCTTTGACAAGTCAGAAATCACGTTCCGCAACAAGCTCTATCCCGATTACAAGGCGCACCGGCCGCCGGCACCCGACGATCTGATCCCGCAATTTTCGTTGATCCGCGACGCGGTCCGCGCCTTCGACCTGCCCTGCCTGGAGCAGATCGGTTTTGAGGCCGACGATCTGATCGCGACCTATGCGCGATTGGCGACCGAGCGCGGCGCCACCACGACCATCGTGTCCTCCGACAAGGACCTGATGCAGCTCGTGACCGACAGGGTCGTGATGTACGACACCATGAAGGACCGCCGCATCGGCATCCCCGAAGTGATCGAGAAATTCGGCGTGCCGCCGGAGAAGGTGGTCGAGGTGCAGGCGCTGGCCGGCGACTCCACCGACAACGTACCCGGCGTGCCCGGCATCGGCGTCAAGACCGCAGCGCAGCTGATCGTCGAATACGGCGACCTGGAGCAGCTGTTGTTCCGCGCCGGCGAGATCAAGCAGCCGAAGCGGCGCGAGGCCTTGCTCGAGAATGCCGAGAAGGCGCGGATCTCGCGCCAGCTCGTGCTGCTCGACGACAAGGTCGATCTCGAAGTGCCGCTCGACGATCTTGCCGTGCACGAGCCGGATGCGCGCAAGCTGATCGCGTTCCTGAAGGCGATGGAGTTTTCAGGGCTGACCAAGCGCGTCGCGGAATATTCGCAGATCGATCCGTCTGATGTTACGGCGGCTGCCGGCAACAAGAGCGATGCCGCCGCTGCGCCCGCACAAGCAAAATCTGCGGGCACTTCCGGCGATCTGTTTGCGGCCGCAGCGCCGGCCCCCGCCAAGACCGGCGGCAAGGAAGACAAGGCCTCCAGCCTCAAGGGCACGCCGATCTCGCTTGCCGAAGCGCGCAAGGAAGCCGCGCGGAAACTGCCGTTCGAGCGCGCCAAATATCAGATCATCCGCACGCCCGATGAGCTCAACGCCTGGATTGCGCGGGCGCGCGATGCAGGCCGTTTCGTGATCGACGCCAAGGCGAACTCGATCGATCCAATGCAGGCCGATATTTGCGGCATTGCACTGGCGCTGGCGCCGAACGATGCCGCCTATGTGCCGCTGGCGCACAAACGGTCCGGCGATGGTGTCGGCCTGTTCGATGCCGGCCTTGCACCGGACCAGATCGAGGAAAGCGAGGCGCTTGAGGCGCTGAAGCCGCTGCTGGAATCGGCGGGTGTCTTAAAGATCGGCTTCAACATCAAGTTCAATGCGGTCATGTTCGCGCAGGCCGGCATCACCATGCGCAACACCGACGACGCGCAGCTTATGAGCTACGCGCTCGATGCCGGCCGCAACGGCCACTCCCTCGATACGCTGGCCGAGCTCTGGCTCGGCCACTCCACCATCGCGCATGGCGATCTGATCGGCAGCGGCAAGGGCAAGCTCACCTTCGACCAGGTCGCGATCGACAGGGCGAGCGAATATTCCGCCGAGAGCGCCGACGTCATCATGCGGCTGTGGCGCGTGCTGAAGCCGCGCCTCGTCGCCGACCGCATGACCACGGTATACGAGACGCTGGAGCGGCCGCTGGTCTCCGTGCTGGCGCGGATGGAGCGGCGCGGTATCTCGATCGATCGTCAGGTGCTGTCGCGCCTCTCCGGCGACTTTGCGCAGACCGCGGCGCGGGTCGAAGCCGAAATCCAGGAGATCGCGGGCGAGCCGGTCAATGTCGGCAGCCCCAAGCAGATCGGCGACATCATCTTCGGCAAGATGGGATTGCCTGGCGGCACCAAGACCAAGACCGGCGCGTGGTCGACCACGGCGCAGGTGCTCGACGACCTCGCCGAGCAGGGCCACGACTTCCCGAAGAAAATTCTGGAATGGCGGCAGGTTTCGAAACTGAAATCGACCTATACCGACGCGCTGCCGACCTATGTCAATCCGCAGACCCATCGCGTCCACACGACCTATGCGCTGGCGGCGACCACCACAGGACGGCTGTCGTCGAACGAACCGAACCTGCAGAACATCCCGGTGCGCACCGATGACGGCCGCAAGATCCGCCGCGCCTTCATCGCGACGCCCGGCCACAAGCTGGTGTCGGCGGACTATTCTCAGATCGAGCTGCGGCTACTTGCCGAGATCGCCGACGTGCCCGTGCTGCGGCAGGCGTTCCGCGACGGGCTCGACATTCACGCCATGACGGCCTCCGAGATGTTCGGGGTGCCGATCAAGGACATGCCGAGCGAAGTACGGCGCCGCGCGAAGGCGATCAATTTCGGCATCATCTACGGCATCTCGGCCTTTGGGCTCGCCAACCAGCTCGGCATCGCGCGCGAGGAAGCCTCCGCCTACATCAAGAAATATTTCGAGCGCTTCCCGGGCATTCGCGCCTACATGGACGAGACACGCGAGTTCTGCCGCAAGAACGGTTACGTCACCACGCTGTTCGGGCGGAAGTGCTACTACCCCGACATCAAGGCTTCCAACGCCTCGATCCGCTCCTTCAACGAACGCGCCGCGATCAACGCGCGATTGCAGGGCTCCGCCGCCGACATTATCCGCCGCGCCATGATCCGCATGGAAGATGCGCTCTCGGAGAAGAAACTCTCGGCGCAGATGCTGCTCCAGGTGCATGACGAACTGATCTTCGAGGTGCCCGACAACGAGGTCGCCGCCACGCTGCCGGTCGTGCAGCGTGTGATGCAGGACGCCCCCTTCCCGGCCGTCGTGCTGTCGCTGCCGCTGCAGGTCGACGCCCGCGCGGCGAATAATTGGGACGAGGCGCATTAGGCTGGGAGCAAGGTGACCGAGATCAGCCCGCTGCTCGCCTTTGTGCTGACGGCGCTGGTCATCGAGATCACGCCGGGGCCGAACATGACCTATCTTGCCGCGCTGTCGTTATCGAGTGGCGCGCGCACGGGCTTTGCGGCGGTCGCGGGAATCGCGCTGGGGCTGATGACCTATGGCCTCATCGCGACATTCGGTCTGACGGCGATCATCGACGAACAGCCCTTCCTGTACGGCCTGCTGCGCTGGGGCGGCGTGCTTTATCTGCTGTGGCTGGCGTGGGACAGCTGGAGCAGCAGCGATCCGACCGCCGCGGAAGAAATCGACGAGCGCCCGTGGCCCGCCTTCCGTCGCGGCCTGATCACCAATTGGCTCAATCCAAAAGCGGCTGTGTTCTACATCGCGGTGCTGCCGGAATTCATCCGGCCCGATGGCGGCTCGATAATGCGGCAAACCTTGATCCTCAGCGTCATCTATGTCGCGATCGCGACCGCAATCCACGCCACCATCGTGGCGCTCGCGGGCTCGCTGCAGTCGGTCATCGTCACCGCCGGCAATCGCCTGATCATTCGGCGCGGCTTTGCGATTGCGCTGGTCGGCATCGCCATCTGGTTCGCACTGACCACCGGCCGATCCAGCGTGCCCTGAGATATTCGTCCATCTCCCATGCGATCTTCGAAATGGCGTCCCCGCCCCGCACGCGTTAGAAAACGCGTAATTCTTCCCGCGAGTCCCAAAATGCCCTCCACCTCATCCCTGCTCGGTTTCGCCCTGATCTCGCTTGGCCTGGTGCTGACGCCGGGGCCGAACATGATCTACCTGATCTCGCGCTCGATCACGCAGGGACCCGCGGCCGGCATCGTCTCGCTTGGCGGCGTGGCGCTGGGCTTCGTGTTCTACATGCTGTGCGCGGCGTTCGGCATCACCGCGCTGTTGTTCGCCGTTCCCTTCGCCTATGACGCGTTGCGCTTTGCCGGCGCGGCCTATCTGCTCTGGATGGCGTGGCAGGCGATCAGGCCCGGCGGACGCTCGCCGTTCCAGGTGAAGAAGCTCGCGGTCGACAGCCCGCGCAAGCTGTTCGCGATGGGTTTCGTCACCAACCTGCTCAATCCCAAGATCGCGATGCTGTATCTGGCGCTGTTGCCGCAGTTCATCGATCCCTCTGCCGGCAGCGTGCTGTGGCAGTCGGTCGTGCTGGGATCGATCCAGATCGTCATCAGCGTCAGCGTGAACGCGATGATCGCGCTCGCCGCCGGATCGATCGCGCTGTTTTTGGCGCAGCGCCCGACTTGGATGCTGCTGCAACGCTACCTGATGGGCACGGTGCTCGCCGGGCTTGCGGTGCGGATGGCGTTCGAGGCACGGAAGGCGTGAACTTGCGCGGTGTCATGCCCCGCGAAGGCGGGGCATCCAGTACGCCGAGACCTATCGGTCAACAACGGGGCTTCACGGGTTACTGGATCATCCGCTTTCGCGGATGATGACAGTGTGCCTCAATCCAGCTTCGCATCCATGCCGCGCTTGACGGCCGGGCGCGCCATCAGTTGCTCATACCAGCGCTTGACGTTAGGGAAATCGGCGAGATCGACCTTGTGGCGCGGATGCCGCCACGCCCAGCCGAGGATCGCGAAATCGGCAACCGACAAGGGACCGGCAACGAACTCGTGGTTGGCCAGCCGCTTGTTCAGGACGTCATAGAGCCTTCGCGTCTCCTTCATGTAGCGGTTCAACCCGTAGGCGCGGTCGTGCTCGTTCTCGAGCGCGATGAAGTGATGCACCTGGCCCGGCATCGGCCCAAAGCCGCCCATCTGCCACATCAGCCACTCGTAGACCGGGATGCGCTCGATCAGCGGCTTTGGCAGGAACTTGCCGGTCTTCTCGCCGAGATAGAGCAGGATGGCGCCGGATTCGAAAATGCTGACGCGCTTGCCATCCGGTCCATCGGGGTCGACGATCGCAGGAATCTTGTTGTTCGGGCTGATGGCGAGAAACTGTGGCGCCATCTGTTCGCCCTTGCTGATGTTGATCGGGACCACCTTGTAGGGCAGCCCCATTTCCTCCAGTCCGACCGAGATCTTGCGGCCGTTCGGCGTGTTCCAGGTGTGAAGTTCGATGGTCATCCAAACCCCTTCATCTCTTGTTCAGGCAAGCGTCTCTAGCATTCAGATAATCTCGCGGCAAAACGGGCTCGCTCGCCCCTCGGGATCGCTGCCCGCCGCTGTTGACGGCTGGCCAACGGCGCTGGAATGTGCCGGAAAGCCCCGATAAATTGCCGCTCCCTTGAAAAACGACCGGAAAAGACCTTGTCCAAATCTGCCAATCGCGCCCGCCTTCTCGAGATCATCCGCAAGCGCTCGTTCGGCCGCGGCGAGATCACGCTGGCCTCGGGCCGCAAGAGCGATTTCTATTTCAACCTCAAGCCGACCATGCTCGACCCCGAGGGCGCGACGCTGCTCGCCGAACTGACCTATGAAGCGCTGAAGGACGACAATCTCGATTTCGTCGGCGGGCTCGAGATGGGTGCGGTCCCGCTCGCGGGCGCGATCGCGCAGCTCTCCTGGATCAAGGGCCATCCGATCGCGGCCTTCTTCGTGCGCAAGAAGCCCAAGGAGCATGGCGCGCGGCTCGCCGTCGAGGGACTGGCGAAGGGCGAGAGCCTGAAGGGCAAGCGCGTCGTGGTGGTCGAGGACGTCACCACCACCGGGGGATCTGCGATGAAGGCGGTCGAAGCGGTCCGCGAGGAAGGCGCCGAGGTCGCGCTGGTGCTCACCATGGTCGACCGCGAGGAAGGCGCGAGCGAGGCTTTTGCTGAAGCCGGGCTGGCGTTCCGTTCGCTCTACAAGGCGGCGGAGTTTTTGAACAGCTAGAGCATGATCCGGAAAAGTGTGTAGCGGTTTTCCCTCGCGACAAACGCGTAGCGTTTGCGCGGAGATCATGCTCAATCAAAAAGCTAAAGCGCGGTGACGATTCAACCTAATCTCATCGCGCTTTAAAGCCGCGCTCTACCACTCCCTCTCCCCCGCTCTCTTGTCCGCCGAAGCCCGCCTTCGGGCGAAGGCGGATGCGGGGAGAGTTGAAGAAGGCGTGCTGCGTCCGCGGCACTCGAGGCCGCCGCATTTCTTTTCGTCAATCCACCTCGCGCTCACCGCTCGTTTACCATCGCGCCTTAAGGTGAATCCGAAGCTAAGGCGGTACGCCCTGGCCGTGTTCCGTTGCGTCGCGTGGAGTAAGCGTTGCGTACGAGTATGCCTTTTTCGCGCGCGCGGCGCTGCGCCGCGCTTGTCGCGGCCGTTGTTGTCGCCGGCCCCGTCGCGCTTGTCCCCTACCCCGTCTCGGCCGAAGGCCTGTTCGACTTCTTCTTCGGCGGCGCGCAGAAGCAGCAGCGCGCCGCTCCGCCGCAGGCGAGCTTCTTCGCCGATCCCTTCGGCATTAACCAGCAGCAGGCCGCGCCGGGGCCGCGCGCGGCATTGGCGAGTTCCGGTCCGTCGTTCTGCGTGCGCAGCTGCGATGGCAAATATTTTCCGTTGATGCGCGCCAACGCCTCGCCGGTCGCGATGTGCCAGTCGTTCTGCCCGGCGAGCCCGACCAAAGTGTTTTTCGGCTCCAGCATCGACAGCGCCACTGCCGCGAGCGGCGAACGCTATGCCGACAGCGAGAACGCCTATGCCTATCGCAAGGCACTGCGCGCGGACTGCACCTGCAACGGCCGCGATCCCGCCGGCCTCTCCCCGGTCGATCTCACGCTCGATACTTCGTTGCGTCCGGGCGACGTGATCGCAACCACTTCGGGCCTCGTCGCCTACTCCGGCGTCCGCATCGGCAACGACCAGACCGCGGAGTTCACGCCGGTTGCGTCCTATCCCGGCCTCACAGCCGAAGTCCGCGCGCGACTTGGCGAAATGAGGGTCGCGCCTGTGAGCGCGGAAGTCGCTTCGACCGATATCCCGGCATCGCTGATCAATCCGGCCGCGGTGCCTGCGACCACCGCCAGCATCCCGAAGCCGGCCCCGCCGCGCGACAAGCGCGCGGACGCGAATTGACGGCATAGCCGTCACCGCCCCACGATCACGCCGATCACATTCGGCGCCGTCAGATATTTCTCCTCGATCGCGGCTCGCGCCGCGGCGCGGTTCTCCGACGTCAGCAGGCCGCGCTTCTCGGCGAGGATCATCCAGCAAAAGCCCCACCAGTCGGTGAGCATGCCGGTGTCGTCGACGAGGTCATAGCCCTGCTCGGCGGCAAAGATGCGCGCCTGCGCCTCATCGAGCGTGTCGAGGAAGGCGTGGTCGGCGTTCGAGAACAGATCGTCGGAGATGTCGTCGGTGGTGTAGCCCCACACCGACTGGCAGACGGCATTGAACTCGCGGTCGAGCTGGTCGTCGTCGACCGCGCGGGTGCGGGAGGTTTTATGCAGCCGCGACAGCGTCCGCGCGAAATCGGCAATGCGGGTGAGAGCGAATTGATCGAAGGCGATGGTGGACATGTAGTCCTCGCTAGGGCTGTCAGACCATAGATATTGTGTCGATGATGTTTCGAATCGCCATTATATATCAAAGACTTGCTAGAGTGTTCTTAATTCGTTCTAGTGACCCAGATTTGAAAGCTGTCGTCCTGGCGAAAGCCAGGACCCATTACCCCAAGAGCCAGTTTTGTCGCGACGCTGGAGCCAGTCATGAATGGCGCACGCAGCTACTACGTCTACATCCTCGCCAGTCGCCACCATGGGACGCTCTACATCGGCATTACCAGCGATATTCGCACACGCATCGAGCAGCATCGCGCGGGACGAGGCTCGGAGTTCGTGAAGAAGTATGGGGTTTTCCGCCTCGTGCACGTGGAGGTGTTCGCGACTCCGCGGGAGGCGATCGCGCGCGAAAAGCAGCTGAAGTCCTGGAAACGCGATTGGAAGATCAAGCTGATCGAGAAAGAAAATCCAGATTGGAATGACCGCTCGGGCCTCATCTGACCCTCGGGGTAATGGGTCCTGGCTTTCGCCAGGACGACGAACAAGTGTCCTCAATTCGCCGCCGACAGCATCCTGCCGCTGCAATAATTCGCCCAGAACTTTCCGCCGCATTGGCGACGCATCGCGGCGCAGCGCGCGGCGGGCGAGGCGTTTTGCGACAGTGAGATGTTGCAGCCCAGGCCGTCGGCCGTGCGGCCGATCTTGCCGGCGGCAAAGGCGGCGCTGGTCACGGTGACACAGACGACCAGCAACAGTGCGGCGATGATCTCGACGATCAGTCTCATGGCGCGGTTCCTCCCCAGAAAGTCGCGATCCAGGCGGACTATAGCATCGAAATGGCTGCACGATGTCTGTCCGAATCGGCCCGATCTTTGCATAAATCGTGAGCAGATGCCGCTTGGGTGACGGGTTCCGGTCCTGCCGCGGCCAGCGTATTATTGGCGGGACTTCAGCTTACAGGTTCGAGAGTGCAAGACCCATCCTTTCATTCCCCGGCACCCGATCAGCCCGTCGACGAGCTCGCGGTAGCCGAGATCAAGAGCGCCATTCTCACCAAGCTCCGCCTTGCCATCGGCAAGGAAGCCAGCATGGCCACGCGCTATGACTGGTACAAGGCGGCGGCGCTGGCGCTGCGCGACCGCATCGTCCATCGCTGGCTGAATGCGGAAAAGGAGAGCTACGACGCCGGCCGCAAGCGGGTCTATTACCTCTCACTCGAATTCCTGATCGGCCGGCTGTTCACCGATGCGCTGAACAACATGGGTCTCTTGAAGGTGTTCGAGACGGCGCTCGGCGATATCGGCCCCGGCCTTGCCGAGCTCCGGCAATGCGAGCCGGATGCGGCGCTCGGCAATGGCGGCCTCGGGCGGCTCGCCGCCTGCTTCATGGAAAGCATGGCGACGCTGGCGATCCCTGCGATCGGCTATGGCATCCGCTACGATCTCGGTCTGTTCCGGCAGATCATCAACAACGGCTGGCAGCAGGAATATCCGGACGTCTGGCTCAGCTTCGGCAACCCCTGGGAATTTCAGCGGCCGGAAGTCGCCTATCACGTTCATTTCGGTGGCGGCGTCGAGCATATCGAAAAGGACGGCCGTGACCGCGCGGTCTGGCACCCGGCTGAAACCGTGCAGGCGGTGGCCTATGACACGCCGATCGTCGGCTGGCGCGGCAACCACGTCAACGCGCTCCGGCTGTGGTCGGCGCGCTCGCCCGATCCGCTCAAACTCGACGTCTTCAATACCGGCGACTATGTCGGCGCCAGCTCCGAGGAAGCGCGCGCCGAGGCGATCTGCAAATTCCTCTATCCGAACGACGAGAGTCCGGCGGGCCGCGAGCTGCGCCTGCGGCAGGAATATTTCTTCGTCTCGGCCTCGCTGCAGGACCTGATCAAGCGCCATCTCGGCTCTGACGGCCAGCTCCGCAGCCTGTCGCAAAAGGTGGCGGTGCAACTCAACGACACCCATCCAAGTCTCGCGGTCACGGAGCTGATGCGCATCCTGGTCGACCTGCACAATTTCCGCTGGGACGAAGCCTGGAAGATCACTGTCGAGACGCTGTCCTACACCAATCACACGCTGCTGCCGGAAGCGTTGGAAACCTGGCCGGTCGAGCTCTTCCAAAAATTATTGCCGCGGCATCTCGAAATCATCTACCGCATCAACACGCAGCATCTCGCGCTCGCCGAGCAGCGCTGCCCCGGCGATATCGATTTTCGCGCCTCGGTGTCGCTGATCGACGAGAAGAGCGGCCGAAGGGTGCGCATGGGCCAGCTTGCCTTTATCGGCTCGCATCGCATCAACGGCGTCTCGGCGATGCATTCCGACCTGATGCGGGACACGGTCTTCCACGACCTCAACCATCTCTATCCCGGCCGCATCACCAACAAGACCAACGGCATCACCTTCCGCCGCTGGCTGATGCTGGCCAATCCAAAGCTGACCGACCTGCTCCGCGAGGTCTGCGGCAACGAAGTCACGGACGATTTCTCCAAATTCGAACTTCTGGAAGCGCGCGCCAGCGACAACGCGTTCCAGCAGGCGTTCCGCAAGGTCAAGCTGCACAACAAGATCGCGCTGGCGCGGCTGATCGGCGAGCGGCTCAACATCAAGCTTGACGCCTCGGCGCTGTTTGATGTGCAGATCAAGCGCATCCACGAGTACAAGCGCCAGCTGCTCAACATCATCGAGACGGTGGCGCTGTACCAGGCGATCAAGGATGAGCCGCAGAAGGATTGGGTGCCGCGGGTGAAAATTTTCGCCGGCAAGGCAGCCGCGAGCTACCGTTACGCCAAACTGATCATCAAGCTGATCAACGACGTCGCCGAGGTCGTCAACAATGATCCCGCCGTCAACGGGCGGCTGAAGGTCGTGTTCCTGCCCGACTACAATGTCAGCCTGGCGGAGGTGATCATTCCCGCCGCCGACCTTTCCGAGCAGATTTCGACCGCGGGCATGGAAGCCTCCGGCACCGGCAACATGAAGCTGGCGCTGAACGGCGCGGTGACCATCGGCACGCTTGACGGTGCCAATATCGAAATCCGCGACCATGTCGGGGCGGAGAACATCGCGATCTTCGGCATGGAGGCTGGCGACGTGATGATCCGCCGCAAGCAGGGGCTCGATGCCACCGACGTCATCCGGAAATCGCCGCAGCTGGCGCGTGCCATCAATGCGATCGGCAGCGGCGAGTTCTCGCCGGACGAGCCGAGCCGGTTCGAATCGATCGCGCATGCGCTGCGCTATCTCGACCACTACATGGTCAGCGCCGATTTCGCTTCCTATTACGAGACCCAGCGCGGCGTCGATGCGCGCTGGCAGGTGGTGCCGGCCTGGACGCGGGCCAGCATCCTCAACGTGGCGCGCATGGCGTGGTTCTCCTCCGACCGCACCATCCGTGAATATGCCGAGGAGATCTGGAACGTGCCGGTGCACCCCGCACCGATCGCGACCCAGGGACAAGGCGTGCGCGGGGCGCGGGCCTGAGGCCTGCATTCCCGCCGCAACTCCATTACCTCCGGCGTCATTGAAATTGGCCTGACGGCAATCATACTATGGTTGCCACAGGCGTCGTTGCGAGCGACTTTTTCGCCGTAGCTCGAGGAGCGAAGGCGGAAGCGAAGCAATTCATAAATTCATCCGCGCGGTCTGAATTGCGTCGTCGCTTCGCTGCTCGCAATGACGAAAACACCGGGAAGCCCATGCTCACCAGAACCCAGCACCTGTTCGACGAAGCCACTGCCGTCAGCGCCGGCGACAGCCGCTGGCAGGGCCGGACCAGCCCCGATTACTATGCCTTTGTCGGCCCGTTCGGCGGCTTTACGGCGGCGACCATCCTGCGCGCGCTGATCGAGCACCCGCAGCGCGCGGGCGATCCGCTGGCGCTGACCGTCAATTACTGCGCGCCGATCGCGGAGGGCGAATTCGATCTCGATGTACGGCTGGTCAAGGCCAACCGCTCCTCGCAGCATTGGTGCGTTGAACTGAGCCAGGGCGGCGGCGATGTCGCCACACTCGCGACCGCCGTATTCGCCGAGCGCCGGCCGTCCTGGTCGCACCAGGCGGCGCAAATGCCCGAGGCGAAGCCGTTCCAGACCATCCCGCCCTACACCAAGATCGCGGCGCCCTGGGTCAAGCAATATGACTTCCGTTTCATCGACGGTGATCCGAATTTTGCCTCCGGCAAGGACGTGCCGGCCAGCGCCTATTCCAGATTATGGATCGGCGACCGCGCACCGCGGAAGATCGACATGCTGTCGCTGGTCTCGATGTCGGACGCGTTCTTCGCCCGCGTGTTTCATGCCCGCCGTGAGCTCGTGCCGTTCGGCACGGTAACGCTGACGACGTATTTCCATACGAGCTCGGAAGATCTCGCGAGCGAAGACATCACCCATGTGCTCGCCTGCGCCGACGCAAAAATCTTCAACCGCAGCTACCAGGACCAGAGCGGCGAGTTGTGGTCGCCCTCGGGGAAGCTGATCGCGACGACGACGCAGATGGGTTATTTCAAGGCGTGAGACCGGCTCGACTTACTTGTCCAGCGTCGCGTTGCCCTGCACCAGGCTCGTGTTGCCGGTAACGGGATCGGTGACCGCGTTGGCGACCAGCGCCTTGCCGGTTCCCGCCAGCACGAATTTCGAGTCGCCGATCCGGAACGACGAATTGCCGATCAGCACCTGCTGGTACTGGGTCGTCGCGCCGCTCTGGTATTTGACCTGGGCGCGGAAGCCGTTGACGTCGGAAATGGTGATCTTGAATTTCTCGTTGTTGGAATAGGCCCCTTCCCAGGTTCCTTCATAATGTTTCGGATCGACATTGGTGTATTTGGTGGTGGTCGGCGTCAGCGGCGCGGTGGCGTAGGAATTGGCGATGACGCTCATGATGTCGGACATGCCTGCCCTTCCCTGCGGTGGATTGTCGCAGGCACTACAGGACGGATGTGGTTAATGGCAGGTTAAGCGCACGCCAAATCGGCGGGGGCAATTGAAACAGGAAGGGCGGCTCGGCGAGCCGCCCTTTTTGTTGCCGGCAACGCCGGTCGTCTATTCGGCCGCGAGCTTCACGTCGGGCGCGGCGGCGCGGACGTCGGCGTCGACCTGAGCCTCGAACTTGGCAAAGTTCTTCTGGAACATGCCGACCAGCGCCCGTGCGGTCTTGTCGAACTCGGCCTTGTCCTTCCAGGTCTTGATGGGATCGAGGATGTGCGGCTCGACGCCAGGCAGCGAGGTCGGCACCGCGAAGCCGAAATACTTGTCGGTGCGGAACTGGGCGTTGCGCAGCGAGCCGTCGAGCGCGGCGGTAAGCAGCGCGCGGGTCGCCTTGATCGGCATGCGGCGGCCGGTGCCGTACTTGCCGCCGGTCCAGCCGGTGTTGACCAGCCAGCAATCGACATTGTGCTTCGCGATCAATTCGCGCAGCAGATTGCCGTACACCGAAGGATCGCGCGGCAGGAAGGGCGAGCCGAAGCAGGTGGAGAATTCCGGCTGCGGCTCATTGCCGAGACCGCGCTCGGTGCCCGCCACCTTCGCGGTGTAACCGGAGAGGAAGTGGTACATCGCCTGCGCCGAGGTCAGCTTGGCGATCGGCGGCATGACGCCGAAGGCGTCGGCGGCGAGCATCACCAGGTTCTTCGGATGCGGCGCGCAGCCGGTGCGCGAGGCGTTGGGGATGAATTCAAGCGGATAGGCGGAGCGGGTGTTCTCGGTCTTGGAGCCGTCGTCGAAATCCGGCTCGCGGGAGTGTTCGCCCAGTACCACGTTTTCCAGCACCGCGCCGAAACGTTTGCTGGCGGCGTAGATTTCAGGCTCGGCTTCCTCGGACAGCTTGATGCATTTGGCGTAGCAGCCGCCCTCGAAATTGAAGATGCCGTCGGAGCCCCAGCCATGCTCGTCGTCGCCGATCAGCGTGCGCTTCGGGTCGGCCGAGAGCGTGGTCTTGCCGGTGCCGGACAGGCCGAAGAAGATAGCGGTGTCGCCGTTCGGGCCGACATTGGCCGAGCAGTGCATCGGCATCACGCCCTTTTCCGGCAAGTAGTAGTTCAGCGTGGTGAACACGCTCTTCTTCATCTCGCCGGCATAATAAGACCCGCCGATCAGGACGATCTTGCGGGCGAAATCGATGGCCACGACGTTCTCCGAGCGCACGCCGTGACGTTTGGGGTCGGCGCGGAAGCTCGGCAGGTCGATGATGGTCAATTCCGGCACGAAGCTCGCAAGCTCCGACGCCTCGGGGCGGATCAGGAGCGTGCGGATGAACAGCGAATGCCAGGCGAGCTCGGTGAACACCCGGGTCTTGATCCGGAACGTCGGATCGGCGCCGCCATAGAGGTCCTGCGCGAACAGCGTCATGCCCTCGGCATGCTTCAGGAAGTCCTGATAGAGCGCTTCGAACTGCTCTGATGTGATCGACTGGTTGCCGGCCCACCACATGGTCTTGTCGGTCAGGCCGTCGCGGACGGTGAACTTGTCCTTCGGGCTGCGGCCGGTGAACTCACCCGTATCCGCACAGAGCGCACCATCGGCCGAAACCACGGCTTCGCCCGCATTGAGCGAGTGCTCATAAAGCTGGGGTGCACCGAAATTCCAGTTCACGCCCTTGAGTTTTCTTAAGCCGAATTGGTCGGCACCAAAGGCACCGTTATGCACGCCCGTCTCTCGCACGAAGAACCCTCCTCGATCCCGCACGGCCAGCACAGAAATGCGCCTCCGCCGCGGTCTGACCGCCAAACAATATAGCCATAGTACCCCGGTCCAGCGACCTATTACTGATGAACGCGCAGCTTGCCAAGCCGATCCCTTCGCAATTGGTTTATCCCGAAATTGCGCTTGACTGGCGCCGATCGCTTGCTGTGATGCGGGCGAAAGCAGCCGGCTTTCGAAGCGATCGGCGGGTTGTTTCGACGCGACATTCAGCCGCGAATTCCACGAAATCCGATGCTGCGACGCACCATAAATATGACTAGTGCCGCTTTTCGATTTGACGTCCCTGAATCGAGTTCGCCGCTTGCAGTGCAGGGACTTCAAAATCGGCGGCACTAGTGTGTCGCCCCTTCGCCGATCAGCGCAAACGGGCCCCAGAGCGCGGGATAGGCATTCCGGGGCGAGGACGTGTCATTCATATAGGCCAGCATCGCCCGCCGCAGCGCCTCGGCGCGGCCGAGATTGGGGTCGGCCTTGAGCAGGTCGAAGGTCGAGGTGGTAAGCCGGGTGGCGGCATCGGAATCGACCGACCAGTGCGTCACCAGCAGCGCCCGCGCGCCGGCATAGAAGAACGAGCGCGCCAGCCCCGACAGCGCTTCGGCGCCGGGCTTGTCGCCGGCAATGGTGTTGCAGGCGGAGAGCACCACGAAGTCGGCGTTGAGCTTGAGTTCAGCCACTTCGCTTGAAGTGAGCAGGCCATCGTCGAGCGCGGACGGCACCTTGGGGATGCTGAGCGCGAGCGAGGGTTCGGCGACGCCCTTGATATCGCCCGCAACCAAACCGTGCGTGGCGAAATAGACGATGCGGTAATCGGCAAGCGGCGCGCGCTTCACCGTGGTCTCGCTGGCGTCGCTACCCAGATGAATGTCGGAAGCAGCGACGCCGAGGTCCTTGCCGACCGCGTTCAACTCATCGGCCGTATCGGGAAGCTGCGGCAAGGCCAGCGCGAGCTTGCCGCGATCGATGCCGGCGCCCTGCCAGAAATCGGAATAAGCAACGCTGGTCACGTTGCGCGACGCGGTGCGCCGCTCGCGGCCCTCCTCGGCCGGATTGAACGCGGGGTCGCCAAAGCCGGTCATTGGTTTGACCGCCTGATCGCGGCGCGCAAACCCGCGCAGCGCTTTCAGGCTGGAGACCGACGGCAGCACCGACACCGCCTGCCGCTTCAGCAGCCACGCCGCGTCGCGATAGCCTTCGATCTTGTCGGGGATCGCAGCCGCAGGCCTCTCCGTCACCAGCAGATGGAACGGCAGCGCCGTCAGCGCGCCCGATGGCGCTACCAAGAGACTGCGCTTGTCCTTCACGAGCCCTTCGACCGGGGCGAACAGTGCGGCATAGAGTTCATTGGCGAGCACGAGATCGTACAGCCCGGATTTGCCGGAAGCGTCGCTCGCCTTGCCGACATCGAGGCCGCGGCGCAGAATTGCGACCTTCTGCGAGAGCGCGTCGGCACCGAGCGGAATGCGCTGCCAGTCGAAATTCTCGCGCGTCAGCGCGAGCACATAAGAATCCTTCTCGGCGAGCGCGAACAGCACCAGCGCTTCATCGCTCGCGAGCAGCGCCTGAATCTCCCTGGCCTTCAGCGGCAGCGGGTTCGACAGCGCGGCGTAATCCGGAAACTCCGTCGCAAAGGTCTTTTGCAGATTGGCGCGCTCGGCGGCGATGGCGGCAAGCCGCTCCCGGCCGGCGGCGGCATCGCGCGGAGAACCCTGTTTGGAGAGCGAGGCGATGATCGCCTTGTCGAGCGTGTCGGCTTCGCTCGCGAGATCCTGATCGCGACGCACGAGCTCGGCGAGGTGGTCGCTGCCGGCCGCGACGCGAACCGCGAGCTTGTTGACGGCGGAGGCGGCGGAAGATTGTGCGCCGCGCTGGATCACATCGAGCGCTCCGTCAAAGGCCCTTTCCGCCGGCATCAGCTGCTTCTTCGGCGCGTCAAGCAAGCACCGGGAGCGCGACGCGTATCTGCGCGCGTCCAAACGTCATCAGCTTCTGCAGCAACGGCAAGGCGTCGGCGGTGCGTCCCTCGGCCTGATAGAGCGAGGCGAGATTGTTCGCCGATATCGCGTTGTCGGGATGATCGGGGCCGACCGTGCGTTCACGGATCGCGAGCGCCCGTTCGTAGATTGGCTGAGCCTCGTCAAGGCGGTCCTGCCGCTGATAGAGGTCGCCGAGATTGTTCAGGGAGCGCGCGACGTCGATATGGTCGCGCCCCAGCCCCTTCTCACGGATCGCCAGCGACTGCTTGATGACGGGTTCGGCATCGGCGTAGCGGCCTTCGGTCTTGTAGACCTGGCCGAGATTGTTGAGCAGGGTTGCAACCGCGCGCTCCGCGCCGGGGATCTTCTGGTAGATCGCCAGCGCCCGCTTGAACAGCGGCTCGGAATCCGCGTGGCGATCCTGCCGCTCATATAGCGTCGCCAGATTGTTGAGAGACTGTCCGATATCTGGATGACCCGGCGGACGCGCCTTTTCGCGGAGCGCGAGCGCGCTTGAACAGCGGTTCGGCCTCGGCATAGCGCGACTGCCGCTCATAGAGCGCGGCAAGATTGGTCAGCTCCGGAGCCATGTCGACCGAGTCGAGGCCGCCCGATTTCTCCATGACCCCAAGCGCACGCTTGTAGAGCGGTTCGGCCTCGGCATCGCGGCCCATGCCCGAATAGACCTCGGCCAGATTGTTGAGCGCGCCGGCAAGGTCGCGGCTGGGCAGACGCTTCTCCTGATCGGCGACCATGGCCTGCGCCAACGGCAGCGCTTCATTATATTTTCCGGCGCGGATGAGCTCGATGACCTTGCCGCTCTGGGCGAACAGGCCTTCCGCGACCGCCGGCGAGGTGACGCCGGCGGCGAGAGCGAGATAGAGCATCAGCGCCAAACGATTTGGGGATTTCATTCAATACTCTTGCACCATTTACCGGACCTGTGTGGGTCGCTGCGGCGCGTAAATACGTTCAACAATGGCGGGCTACACCTTGGCCCGGGCTTCCTCCGCAAGCTTGACCAGGATCTTGCGCAAATCGCCGGGTGTAGTGACCCGCGCCGGGAAATCCAGCCGCAGCGTCACTGCTCCCGCCCGCAGATCGAACCCTTCGGGGTCGCAGCCGGTGCAGCGCCAGTCGGCGCTCTCGGCGCCGAGCAGCCTGGTCGCATAGAGGTTCATGGCGTCGCGGTGATCCTCGTTCATGTGCTCGACCGCGCCCTGCTCGGCTTCGATCAGCGCCCCGGCATCTCCGATCTCGGTCAGAAACTGTTCGGGCTCGAGGTCGATGATGCGGCCAAAGCCTGCGACCAGATGTGTGCCGGAGGGACGAACGCGGAAGAAGGAAAAATCCTTGAAATCGACGAAGGCTTCCGCGGACGGATGCGCGTTGAGATAACGTCGGCGCAACACTTGCCGATCATCGTCGCCAGCTTCCTCGGCCCGGCCCGCCAGCATGATCCGCGCGCCCTCCAGCGGATCGCCGGGCGCGCGCTCGTCCAGCATCAGCGAGACGCGCCCATCGGCGATGATGTTTTTGGTGTGAATCGCAAGGCGCGAAATCAGCAGAATCGGGGCGCCATCGGGGGCGCTCGCTACGTTCACCAGTGAACAATAGGGATCGCCACTTCCGGCCATCAAAGTGGCCAAAGCCCCCTGCCGGCTCCGCCGGAGCAGGGATTTGGCGAGCCTGGAAGGGTTAAAATCCGCGGTCGATTGCATCGATATTCCCTTGCCATCCTATTGCAAAGCGGGCCTTTTTTCGGCTAAACCGGCACCCAGACGGGTCAGGATGCTTCGGCTAGGTGAGGCATTCTGTCGGAACACGGTCACACTTCAGCCCAGCTTGCATTGCTCGTTGGCCGTTCCGAAGCCCAATTATGCGGCGCATCACCGGAATGCTCGCCGTTTCAGCCACTACTACAACTGAAAGCAGGCTCATGCCCACAATCGCCCTGGTCGACGACGACCGCAACATTCTCACCTCCGTCTCGATCGCGCTGGAAGCCGAAGGCTACCGGATCATGACCTACACTGACGGTGCCTCCGCCCTCGACGGTTTCCGTACCAGCCAGCCCGATCTTGCCATCCTCGACATCAAGATGCCGCGCATGGACGGCATGGAAACGCTGCGCCGGCTGCGCCAGAAATCGGATTTGCCGGTCATCTTCCTTACCTCCAAGGACGAGGAGATCGATGAATTGTTCGGCCTCAAGATGGGCGCCGACGATTTCATACGCAAGCCGTTCTCGCAGCGGCTTCTGGTCGAGCGCGTGAAAGCCGTGCTGCGCCGCTCGCAGCCGAAGGATCCGACTGCCGTGCCCAAGGAGAACGACGCCAAGGCGCTCGACCGCGGCCTGCTGCGGATGGATCCGGAGCGTCACACCTGCACCTGGAAGAACGAACCGGTGACGCTCACCGTCACGGAATTCCTGATCCTGCAGGCGCTGGCGACGCGCCCCGGCGTGGTGAAGAGCCGCAACGCGCTGATGGACGCGGCCTATGACGACCAGGTCTATGTCGACGACCGCACCATCGACAGCCACATCAAGCGGCTGCGCAAGAAGTTCAAGGTGGTGGACGACGATTTCGAGATGATC
>DATMNV010000072.1:0-47536 GCA_035568535.1 Bradyrhizobium sp. | reverse complement strand
GTGATCTGCTTCTGCTCTCATATGGACACCTCTCCCGACGTCACCGGCAAGAACGTCAAGCCGCAGGTTATCCGCAATTATCGCGGCGGCGACATCGTGCTCCCCGCCGATCCCGCGCAGGTGATCCGCGTTGCCGAGCATCCGGAGCTCAACAACCAGATCGGTAACGACATCATCACGACCGACGGTACCACCTTGCTGGGCGCCGACAACAAGGCCGGCGTCGCCGAGATCATGGATGCCGCGCATTTCCTTCTCAACAATCCGCAGGTGAAACACGGCACCATCAAGATCATGTTCACGCCGGACGAAGAGATCGGCCGCGGCGTCGACAAGGTTGACCTGAAAAAGCTCGGCGCGGACTTCGCCTACACCATGGACGGCGAGACCGCCGGCTATATCGAGGACGAGACCTTCTCCGCCGATGGCGCCACCGTTATCATTGAAGGCGTCTCGACCCATCCCGGCTATGCCAAGGGCAAGATGGAGCATGCGATCAAGATCGCGGCGGCGATCGTCGATCGATTGCCCAAGACCAACTGCTCACCGGAGACTACCGAAGGCAAGGAAGGCTTCCTGCATCCGATCGGCGTTTCCGGCGCACTGGAGCAGGCAACGATCGGCTTCATCGTGCGCGATTTCACCGACGAGGGCCTCAAGGAAAAAGAGGCCTTGCTCGAGAGCATCGTGAAGGACGTGATCAAGGACTATCCGCGCTCGACCTGGCGCATGGAGGTCCAGGAGCAGTATCGCAATATGAAGGGGGTGATCGACCAGCACCCCGAGATCATCGACTACGCCATCGAGGCGATCCGCCGCACGGGTCTCAAGCCCGTGCGAGGCTCGATCCGCGGCGGCACCGACGGCTCGCGCCTCTCATTCATGGGATTGCCCTGCCCCAACATCTTTGCCGGAGAGCACGCCTTCCATTCCAGGCTGGAATGGGTCAGCCGTCAGGACATGGAAAAAGCGGTGCAGACCATCGTCCATCTCGCGACGATCTGGGAAGAGCGGGCCTAGGTTACAGCTTATCTAACGTGCGAGTCTGCCGAAAACCGGCGCGGCGGTTCCGGGCGGGGGATTGAGAAAGCTGTTTCCCGACGGATTCACTGCACTGTTGGCCGCAGCCGCAATTCCTCCGGCACTGGTGCCGAGGCCGCCTCCGGCCGTGGCGAGCCCGCTCACGCTGGCGGCGTCGGTTGTCGAGCCCATACCGCTACTTTGCGCATGCGCCGCACTGGCGAGTGCAAGTCCGGCTAACAGTCCTAATGCTATCAGTCTCATAGTCGTGATCCTCTTGGTTCGACGAAGCCGTTTGCTTTCTACCAAGAGATAAGTGGCCGACCCCCAAGTTGCTCCCCTGCTCACGAAGATGCGCAAGTCACGACATTTTCCGCGGATATTGATCCATGAAGTCGGCTTGAATCGATTCGGGATTCCCAAATCGAACGATGTCCGACTTGACACGCCAGCCGGCTCTCACGAGCCGCGGGCGGTCACGATCCAGATCGATCCGGCCAGCGGCACGCTGTCGCCACGCACGAATGGTGTGAGCAACTCGCGCACCGATTCCGCCGCCGCGGCACGTATGTCCGGCGGATGCCCGTCCAGCGCCCGGCTGGATGGCCCGATCTGCAGGGCGCCTTGAACAGCCGCCTCAAGCCCGCGTCCGATTGAGATATCGAAGGAGAGGCCGACCGGCTCCATCCCGATGCCCTTGTAGCCGGCTTCGCCGAGGATGCGATGCACCCGCTCTTCCGAAGCAAAGGCGAAGGGACCGGGGTCCTCGGGCCCCTGCGGCGGCAATTTTGGCACATGCTGGTAGACCGCCTGCAACGGCGCCATCATCCACGGATTTTCGCGCGGCTCGCGCCAGCAAGCGAAAGTCACGCGCCCCGAGGGCCGCAGCGCCCGGCGCAGATTGGCGAAAGAAATTGCGGGCTCCGCAAAGAACATCACGCCGAAACGCGAGACCACAAGGTCGAAGCTTTGGGGATCGAAGGGATAGACGGTCGCATCCGCTTGCACGAAATCGACCGGCAGCCCCTTCGGGGCGAGCTGCCGCGCCCGCGACAGCATCGGCCCCGAGATGTCGACACCGAGCACGAACCCGACGGGCGCCGCCTTCTCCGCGAAAGCAATGCTGGTCGCACCGCAGCCACAGCCGACGTCGATGATACGGTCGCCGGCCTTGGCGGCGGCGCGATCGATTAACGCTCTCGAAACCGGCGCGAGCAAAACGTCCTGCTCCGCCTGGCGGTCGGTCCAGCGTTGACCATTCGCCCCGTTCCAATAGGCGATCTGGTCGGCATTCTTGTCGTGAGCCGTCGGCGTTTCCATGGGGCGCATGTTACCGCGGCCGCCGAGAGCGGTAAATTGGGGCTTCTCTAAATGTTTAAAATTGATCAACCAAACCTCAAAATTGACCAACCGGATAAACGTCATCTCAGCGAACGGTCGCGACAATCTGCCCAACGATGGCACTCGAAACGAGTTCGCGGTTATGGATCACCCCCGCCTATACCCACGCGTCCGGCCCCAAGGCAGAATATCCGGTGTCGCCAAGATACTGTCTGGGCCGAAGGCGCCTGCTGTCGAGTGCATTCTGGTCGACTATTCGGCCGGAGGCGCGTGCCTGCAGCTGCAAAAGGTCATCGACCTGCCAGCGCGTTTCGAGATACTCTACGGCACGACGCGCAAGCGTTGCCGCATTGTATGGAAGCGCGGCATGCGCATCGGCGTGGCATTCTAGTCAAACAAAAACCCCGCCTCGAGGCGGGGTTTCAACTTCTGCTGTCAACGGCGGACGCCAGCGTTTGGCGCGGCGGTCCCCGGCGGCGGGTTGAGGTAAGAATTGCCGGACGGATTCACGGCGCTGTTCGCGCCGGCTGCGGCACTTCCCGCGTTGCCGCCGAGACCGCCACTGGCCGTGCTGCCGGTCGTCGATCCGCTCGTTCCTGTCGTGCTACCGCTTGAAGTGGATCCACCTGCAGCGGCGCCGCCGGTCGAGCCGGTGCCACTCTGCGCAAAAGCCAATGAGTTGGTCAGCACAAGCGCCGTCGTCAGTCCCAATGTCGCGAGTTTCATCGCTGTCTCCTTTTGCTTGACCGGAGACAAATGGCCCGGATGCGGAATGTTCCTGCGCTCACGCAATCGTTGAAACAGCGGTATTGAGTTGCGGGGTTCCTGGGCTGGCTTGCCCAGCCGAAGCTCGCGAAGCGACGGAACATGAAGTAGAGTGTAAGCCCGCCTTCGCCCTGCGGGCTACGGCGCGGCAGCCTTCGCTCGTTTCGCTACGATAGACCTGGGCTGGCTTGCCCAGCCGAAGCTCGCGAAGCGAGCGAAGGCTGGTGGGCGGTGAGAGGATCGAACTCCCGACCAATGGTGTGTAAAACCAGTGCTCTACCGCTGAGCTAACCGCCCGTTGCTTTCGGCGCATGATCTGCTCGGAAAACCGGCCTCCACTTTTCCGGATCATGCGCAGGGGCCTCTTTAGCCTCAGCCTGCCCGTTCGTGCAAGGTCGCACGCGGACTATTCGGTCGGCATTCCCGGCAACTTCCTGAGGTCGTTAATCCAGGGCGCGGCCGAGCGGCACCAGATCTGGCGCGCGGGCTTGAGTTGCGCGCGCTGGCGAATGCCGCCCCAGCGAATCCCGAAATCGCCCGGTCCGCCCTCACCGCTCGTGAACAGCGGCGACCCGCACTCGCGGCAAAAGTGCTGAAATCGCTGGCCGCCATTGTCGCCGGTCTTGGCGTAGATCTTCGGCGCCTCGCCCGTCAATCGCATCCGCTCTTCCGAGCAAATCACCGTGACCCGATAGGGCGAACCGGTGAGCGACTGGCAATCGGTGCAGTGGCAGATCGAAACATTGTCGGGATCGATTTCAGCCTCGTAAGTCACGCGGCCGCAATGGCATTGACCGTCGATGCGCATGGTGTTCCCTCGCCTCGTGTCAGAGCCTTTCTAGCCCCCCGACTTGCTGGTCACCACATAGGCCATCAAGCGGCCGTCACTCTTGCGCGAGAGCGAGGTCTCAACACTAAGCGTTGCGCCCGACTGCTCCCATTTGTGAACGCGAAAAACCAGCATGTCCTTGGCGTCGGCATTGGCGAAATAGCAGATGTCGCGCGAGATCGTGCTGCGCGCGGCAAAATCCGCGGCATATCGCAGCGAGCAGATATCGCTGATGATGGGATAGGACGCGAAATACAATAGCCCGACACCGTTGATGTCGTGAAACGGAATGATCTCGTACTCGGTTTCGAACATTGCGGGTGGGACGCTGGCGGCCCTGCGGTCTCGATATTCGAGCATGAAGTCTGGCGGCGGCAGGTCCGGGATCGGACAATCGGGCGGGATTGTCGGCTGGCCTTTCAACAGCGAGGTGTTGGTGGTCTCGCCGCGTCGGGAGAAATTCGACATCAGTCGCGCCTCACCCCCCACATCGACGTGCACCAGCGTGATATCAGACACGAAGGTGCCGGCGCCAAAGCGCGCGATCTTTCCAAGCAGTTCGAGGCTCATGTTCTCACCGATCGCGCGAAGCGGGCGGCTGAATGCGTATTTGATGCGGGTGAAGGTCGCATAGAGGCGATTGCCGTTGCCGTCGCGCAGTGCGGAACTCGGGCTGCCGAGGCCGTTCGTGATCATGCTCCAGTGCATGTCGCCGAGTTCCTTGAGCAGCCAGGACTCCGAAAGACCCTCCATCGCCATCTGCGGCATGTTGATGGCGAAGCGGCGCCGCTCCATCGTCGCCGGCCGTGGCAACGATGCCCGCGCCTCGGCGGCGGAAAGCGCGAGGATGTCGTTCAAGGTTTCGATGGAGTCCCAGGCGGTGTCGCTCACCGGCTGCCCCAGCGCGGCCTCGATACGTCCACGAAGAACGATCAGCCCAAAACTGTCGATCGAAAGATCAGCGAGCGGCAGCGAAAAATCCTGCACGTCGGGGATTTCTTCCTGGATGATTTGGCGCAGCATCTGGGACCCTCTGGCCCGAACCTTTAGCTGCAAGTCCGGAAGCCGTAAACCGGCGAGGCGACGGGCGGGCGCGCTCGCGCGCCGGTGCGTGGCGACAGGCCGACCCAGTCAGGCGCACAAAAAAAACGGCGCCCGGAAGGGCGCCGCTCTTGTCGTATTCAGTCGGGTTCAGTGGGCGGTCAGCCCGCCGGGCGCCTCGTCGGAAGCATCCGGGGTGACGGCCACCTTGGTGTCCTCCTCCCAGACGATCGACACGGGCACGCGGACCAGCGCACGCGCGACCACATCGTCGAGCCGCGAGACCGGGATGATCTCCATACCGCCCTTGATCGCATCGGAAATCTCCGTGAGATCCTTGGCGTTGTCCTCGGGGATCAGCACCGTCTTGATGCCGCCGCGAGCGGCAGCCAGGAGCTTCTCCTTCAGACCGCCGATCGGCAGCACGCGGCCGCGCAGCGTGATCTCGCCGGTCATCGCGACATCGTGGCGGACCGGAATGCCGGTCATGACCGAGATGATCGCGGTAGCCATGGCGACACCGGCCGACGGGCCGTCCTTCGGGGTCGCCCCCTCCGGCACATGGACGTGGATGTCCCGCCTGTCGAACAGCGGCGGCTCGATGCCGTAGACGATCGCGCGGGAGCGGACATAGGAGGCCGCCGCCGAGATCGATTCCTTCATGACGTCACGCAAATTGCCTGTCACCGTCATCTTGCCCTTGCCGGGCATCATGACGCCTTCGATCGTGAGCAACTCGCCGCCGACATCGGTCCAGGCCAGGCCCGTCACGATGCCGACCTGGTCATCGCTCTCGATCTCGCCGAAGCGGTACTTCGGCACGCCGAGGAACTCTTCGAGAGTCTTCTCCGTGACCTTGACCGACTTCTTCTTGGAGATCATCAGCTCCTTCACGGCCTTGCGGGCCAGTGTCGAAAGCTCACGCTCCAGGTTGCGCACGCCCGCTTCGCGGGTGTAGCGGCGGATCATCAGAAGCAACGCGTCATCGTCGATCGACCATTCCTTGGAATCCAGGCCGTGCTTGGACACCGCGTTCGGGATCAAGTGCTTGCGCGCGATCTCAACCTTCTCGTTCTCGGTGTAGCCCGCGATCCGGATGATCTCCATGCGGTCCATCAGCGGGCCGGGAATATTCAGCGTATTCGCGGTCGTGATGAACATGACGTTGGAGAGATCGTAGTCGACCTCGAGATAGTGGTCGTTGAAGGTCGAGTTCTGCTCGGGGTCCAGGACCTCAAGCAGCGCCGAGGACGGATCGCCGCGGAAATCGGCGCCCATCTTGTCGATCTCGTCCAGCAGGAACAGCGGATTGGAAGTCTTCGCCTTCCGCATCGACTGGATGATCTTGCCGGGCATCGAGCCGATATAGGTGCGGCGGTGACCGCGGATCTCGGCCTCGTCACGCACGCCGCCGAGCGAGACGCGCACGAATTCACGCCCCGTCGCCTTCGCGATCGACTTGCCGAGCGAGGTCTTGCCGACGCCGGGAGGCCCGACCAGGCACAGGATCGGTCCGGTCAGCTTGTTGGCGCGCGACTGCACGGCGAGATACTCGACGATGCGATCCTTGACCTTCTCCAGCCCATAATGATCCGCATCCAGGATAGCCTGCGCGGCTTCCAGATCCTTCTTCACCTTGGACTTCTTGTTCCACGGGATCGACAGCAGCCAATCCAGATAGTTGCGCACGACAGTCGCTTCCGCGGACATCGGCGACATCTGGCGCAGCTTCTTCAGCTCATGCTGTGCCTTCTCGCGGGCTTCCTTCGAGAGCTTGGTCTTGGCGATCTTCTCCTCGAGATCGGCGAGCTCATCGCGGCCGTCCTCGTCGCCCAGCTCCTTCTGGATCGCCTTCATCTGCTCGTTGAGGTAATACTCGCGCTGGGTCTTCTCCATCTGGCGCTTGACGCGCGAGCGGATGCGCTTCTCGACCTGCAAGACCGAGATTTCGCTCTCCATCAGTCCGAGCACCTTCTCGAGCCGCTGCGGCACCGACAGGGTCTCCAGGATCGCCTGGCGATCGGCGATCTTGACGGCCAGATGCGAAGCGACGGCGTCGCCCAGCTTGGCGAAATCGGTGATCGCCTGCACGACGCCGACGACCTCGGCGGAAATCTTCTTGTTCAGCTTCACATAGCTTTCGAAATCGGACACGACGGAACGCGCGAGCGCCTCCGCCTCGACGGATTTCGCATCGGTGTCGGCGAGCGCAACCGCGGTCGCCTCGTAATATTCAGTGCGCGGCGAATATTTCTCCACGCGCGCACGCTCAAGGCCCTCCACCAGCACCTTCACGGTGCCATCGGGCAATTTCAGGAGCTGCAGGACGCTCGCAAGCGTGCCGGTCTCGTAGATCGAGTCCGGCGCCGGATCATCGTCCGACGCATTCTTCTGCGTCGCGAGCAACACCAGCGCGTCGTTCTTCATGACCTCTTCGAGCGCGCGGATCGATTTCTCGCGGCCGACGAACAGCGGCACGATATTGTGCGGGAAGACCACGATGTCGCGCAGCGGCAGCACCGGGTAGGAATGGGTTTCGCCGTAGGCGATGGTTGGCCGGGGTTTAGGAGAAGTCATGGCCTGTTCCTTTTGTTGTGCCCCCTTGCACGCAGCCCGCCCGATTGCGCAACCGCCACAAGGTGCCGAAATGATCCGGACCCGGCTCGACCCTGAGTTTGGAGGCCGGGCTTTGTCCCGATCGTTATTTTGGCGAATCTAGAGAATTTTTTTCATCGCCGATAGCATTAGGTGGCTATCGGGTGGGGGGGTGTCAAGTCTCAGGAAACCCCCGCCAATTGCGGCTTCTACGCTACCGACGACTACGCAACTGTGGCCGCGAAAGCGCTCTCCGCGGCCATCTTGTGGGCGAAATGCGCCAGCCGCGATCAGGCGCTGGCGCTGCTTTCCACCGCACGATCAGAACGATCGGCGTAGATGTAGAGCGGACGCGCAGTCCCCTCCACCACTTCGCGCGAGATCACGACTTCCTCGACGCCTTCCAGGCCCGGAAGGTCGAACATGGTCTCGAGCAGGATGCTTTCGAGGATCGAGCGCAGTCCGCGCGCGCCGGTCTTGCGCTCGATCGCCCTGCGGGCGACCGCGCCAAGCGCCTCGTCGGCGAAGGTCAGCTCGATGTTCTCCATTTCGAACAGGCGCTGGTACTGCTTGACCAGTGCGTTCTTCGGATCGGTCAGGATCTTCTTCAGCGAGGCCTCGTCGAGGTCTTCCAGCGTCGCGACCACAGGCAGACGGCCGACGAACTCCGGAATCAGTCCGTACTTGAGCAGATCCTCCGGCTCGACATGACGGAAAATCTCGCCGGTGCGGCGGTCCTCCGGTGCGAGTACCTGCGCCGCAAAGCCGATCGAGGTCGAGCGGCCACGCGCCGAGATGATCTTTTCGAGGCCCGAGAACGCGCCACCGCAAATGAACAGGATGTTGGTGGTGTCGACCTGCAGGAATTCCTGCTGCGGATGCTTGCGGCCGCCCTGGGGCGGCACGGAGGCAACCGTGCCTTCCATGATCTTGAGCAGCGCCTGCTGCACGCCCTCGCCCGAGACGTCGCGGGTGATCGAGGGGTTGTCGGACTTGCGGCTGATCTTGTCGATTTCGTCGATGTAGACGATGCCGCGCTGCGCACGCTCGACATTGTAGTCGGCCGACTGCAGGAGCTTGAGGATGATGTTCTCGACGTCCTCGCCGACATAGCCGGCTTCGGTCAGCGTCGTCGCATCCGCCATGGTGAAGGGCACGTCGAGGATGCGCGCCAGCGTCTGCGCCAGCAGCGTCTTGCCCGAACCGGTCGGACCGATCAGCAGGATGTTCGACTTCGCAAGCTCGACGTCGTTGTGCTTGGTCTGGTGGTTGAGCCGCTTGTAGTGGTTGTGCACGGCGACCGAGAGCACCTTCTTGGCGTGGCTCTGGCCAATGACGTAATCATCGAGGACCTTGCAGATCTCTTTCGGGGTCGGAATGCCGTCGCGCGACTTCACCAGCGAGGACTTGTTCTCCTCACGGATGATGTCCATGCAGAGTTCGACGCATTCGTCGCAGATGAAAACCGTGGGACCCGCGATCAGCTTGCGGACTTCATGCTGGCTCTTGCCGCAGAAGGAGCAATACAGCGTGTTCTTGGAGTCGCTCGTGCCGACCTTACTCATTCATGTCTCCGTCCGCCGTCCGCCGTTCGACTTCGCTCGATCGCTCCATCTCGGAAAGGCACCGCCATGGAAATGTAGATAGAGCAAATTCCGTACCAAAAAAGACCCTACGCCTGACATGCCGTGCGGATCACGGCTTTGTTCGAATCTCCCGCGATCATAACCGATCACCCGTAGCCAACCATGCTGCCACCCGTCTATCAAGAATTCGCTAACCGCGGCGGGCGCGCAACACCGTGACAATACCGTGATTTGCGGGATTGGCACGGGTGGAATTTGTGGAAATCAGCCAAGCGTTGCGGGATTGCCACGCCCTTTACGAGCACGAAAGCGGAACTTTTGGCCCCATGACGGGCAAAAGCCCCGTCTCGGGCCGAAAGCCACCTTCCACCGTAGTATCCCGGTAACCTTTCCAGCCTTAGGCCGCCCTGTCACGCGGCCTTGGCGGAGGTCGCCGGATCTTCCGGACGCTTGTCGATCACCTTGTCGACAAGGCCGAACGCCCTGGCATCCTCGGCGGTGAGGAACTTGTCGCGCTCGAGCGCGTCCTCGATCGTCTTGTAGGCCTGGCCGGTGTGCTTGACGTAGATCTCGTTGAGCCGCTTCTTCAGGTTCAGAATTTCCTGCGCATGCAGCATGATATCCGTGGCTTGGCCCTGGAAGCCGCCGGAGGGCTGGTGCACCATGATGCGCGAATTCGGCAGCGAGAAGCGCATGTCCTTCTCGCCGGCGCAGAGCAGCAGCGAGCCCATCGAGGCCGCCTGCCCCGTGCAGAGCGTCGACACCGCCGGACGGATGAACTGCATGGTGTCGTAGATCGCAAGGCCCGATGTCACCACCCCGCCCGGCGAGTTGATGTACATGGAGATTTCCTTCTTCGGATTGTCCGCTTCCAGGAACAGAAGCTGCGCGACGACGAGCGTCGACATGCCGTCCTCGATCGGACCGGTCACGAAGATGATGCGCTCTTTCAACAGGCGCGAGAAAATGTCGTAGGCGCGTTCACCGCGGTTGGTCTGCTCGACCACCATCGGAACGAGGTTCATGTAGGTTTCAACGGGATCGCGCATGGAGCACCCAAGAGTTGGAAGGACAAGGGTTGGAAGATCAGGCAGACAAATATGGACCAGTTTCGCGGCGACAAGACCTGACCGGAAGAGCAGGTCGCGTCGACGCCGGGTCAGTCAAACCGATTCGGCAAAAGCCGCCTAGGGATGGAACCACCGGCCGGGCCGCTTTCGCCGTTCATCATTAACACCGGCCGACGTGATCAAGCCGCACTCTTCTCGGCGTCATCGTCCTTGTAAAGCTCTTCCTTGGAGACCTTCTTCTCGGTGACGTTGGCGAGCTCAAGGATGAAGTCGACCACCTTGTCCTCAAAGATCGGTGCACGAAGCTGGGCCAGTGCGTTGGCGTTGTTGCGATAATAGTCCCAGACTTCCTTCTCGCGGCCCGGCATCGAGCGCGCACGCTCGATCACGGCGCGGCTGACCTCGTCATCGGTCACGGTGATCTTGTTCTTCTCGCCGATTTCCGAGAGCACGAGACCAAGCCGGACGCGGCGGTCGGCGATGCCGTGATACTCTTCCTTGGCCTTCTCTTCCGTGGTGTCCTCGTCGGCAAAGGTCTTGCCACTCGATTCCATCTCGGCCTTCACCGAATTCCACATCAGGTTGAATTCTTCCTCGACCAACGAGGGCGGCGCCTCGAACTTGTGGGTCTCGTCGAGACGATCAAGCAGCGTACGCTTCAAGCGCTGGCGCGTCGCGCCGGCGAATTCGGCTGCGAGCCGATCGCGCGCCGCCTGCTTCAGCTTGTCGAGCGATTCAAGCCCGAGGGTCTTGGCGAACTCGTCATTGATCTCGGTCTTCTGCGGCACTTCGATCGCAGTCGCCGTGGTCTCGAATTCCGCCGGCTGGCCGGCGAGATTCGGAGCCGCGTAATTCTTGGGGAACGTCACCTTCAGCGTGCGTGTTTCGCCCTCGCCGAGGCCGATCAGCTGTTCCTCGAAGCCCGGAATGAACTGGCCGGCGCCGATCACGACCTGGATAGCCTCGCCGGTACCGCCGTCGAACGGCGTGCCGTCGATGGTGCCCTTGAAGTTGATGGTGACGCGGTCGCCGGATTCGGCCTTGGCGCCCTCGCCCTTCGCGGCATAGTTGCGGCTCTGGTCGGCGATGCGCTGGATCGCCGCGTCGACATCGGTGTCAGTCACTTCGGCAACGGGCTTCTCGACACTGAAGCTCTTGAAATCGGCGAGCTTGATCGCCGGCACCACCTCGATCGCCACGGTGTAGTTGAGATCGGACTTGCCGCTGAGCAGCTCTTCGACCTCTTTCTGCTCGGTCGGCATGGTGATCTTGGGCTCGGCCGCGAGCTTGAAGCCGCGCTCGGTGAAGAGCTGGGTATTGGTGTCGCGGATGGTCTGGTCGATGGTCTCGGCCATGACCGAGCGGCCATAGACCTTCTTCAGATGGCTGACCGGCACCTTGCCCGGACGAAAGCCGTTGAGACGGACCTTGTCCTTGAGATCGACCAGCTTGGCATCCGCCTTGGCATCGAGATCCGATGCGGCAACGCTGATCTTGAACTCGTGCTTCAGTCCCTCGTTGAGGGTTTCGGTGACCTGCATGGCGTCAAATCTTCTCTTCGCTCTCGTGCCCAGCGCCTAACGGCGGAGCACATTTTTCCTTGTGATCGACGCGCGGCCAAAGCCTTGCGCCGGTTGGTTGGCGAACCCGCAAATTGCAAGTTCTCCAGAAATTCGTCGGGCAAACGCTTGGATCGAGCGCTTGGTGCGGGCGGAGGGACTCGAACCCCCACAACTTTCGTCACTGGAACCTAAATCCAGCGCGTCTACCAGTTCCGCCACGCCCGCTTTGACAGCATCAAGTCCGGCCGCGATGCCGCGGGCGGCGGCTTATAGCATGAGCCTACTCGTTCGCAGCAAAAAAATGGCCACTTTTGCCGCTGCCCTGCGGCGCGACGCCGGCTGGACATCTGACACTAGAAATGGTCCGCATCGGCCTGATGGCAAGCCCGATTTTCCCTAATAACCGACGTGAGTTTCTGGCCGGATTGGGCGCTGCCGCGCTTGGTCAGATCCTGCCGGGAAACGCGACCGCGGCCGGCGCCCAACCCCTTCCGCTCCGGGCCAAGACCGCAAGCCTTGGCCTGCGCCCGGGCCAGGCGGAGACACCGGTCTGGTCGCTTGAGGGACCAAGCTCTACGCTTCGCTTCAAGCGCGGCAGTGAACTTGCCATCGCCCTGCAGAACAATCTGCCATCGCCGGTCGCACTCAGCTGGCACGGGCTGGACGGGGTGCCCTCGGCCGAACCGCTAACGGCTCAGGCTCCCGCGGCCTCCGGGGCGAAAGCGAGCGTCACGGCCCCTTTGCGCCATGCCGGCACCTTTTTTGCTGACTTGCGGCTGTTCACCGATGGCGCGGGACATCCGTCGCGGGCGTTGCCACTGATCGTCGAGGAAAACGAGGCGCCTGCGGTCGATCGCGACGAGGTATTTCTGATCGAGGATTTTCGGCTGCGGGCGGATGGTACCGCCGTCAGCCCGGATTCGAACGCGAAAGATGCTGCCCCGCTCTATGCCGTCAATGGAGGGATTCTACCCGATATTGCAGTGCATTCAAATCAGCGGCTGAGGCTACGCTTCATCAATGCCTGTCAACGCCATGTGGTCGCAGTGAAAATGGAGGGCTTGGAAGTCCGGGTCATGGCCATGGACAGCCAGCCGGCCGAACCGTTCCCGGCCCGAAACAGCGCACTGGTATTGGCGCCAGGCGGCCGCGCCGACGCCTTTGTCGACGCGACCTCGCCGTCGGGCTCGACCTCGCAAATCCTACTCCATGACGGCAAGGAGGCTCGCCCGATCGCACGGCTGGTGACCTCCACCGAGCCAGCGGCCCGGGCCACGCCGCTGCCCACCGCCCCTCCGTTAGCTCCGAACCCGCTACCAGCGCAGCTCGACCTCAGGAGCTCCCAGCGTTTCGAGTTCGCGCTTCAGGGCGCGGAATGGGTCGCGCCGGCGAGCTTCGCCGCGACTGCATCACCCGCGTTCCGCGTGAAGCCGGGTCGCGTCGTCGTGCTGGCGCTGACCAACCGCGCCCCAATCGCGACCGTCTTCCATCTGCACGGCCATCATTTCCGCTTGCTCGACCGGCTCGACGACGGCTGGAAGCCCTATTGGCTCGATACGCTCGCGCTCGAGCCCGGCGAGACCCAGCGCATCGCGTTCCTCGCCGAATATGCGGGACGCTATCTCCTGGAATCCACCGCGACCGATTGGGCCGCGCCAAGGCTCGTGCGATGGTACGCCGTCGAATAAGAACAAGAGGAAACGGACATGAGCACAAACACCCCAGCCATCAATAGCGTCAAAGCGCGCGCCGTCGTCACGCCGATGGCGCGACCGGTGAAGAATGCCTTTGGCGTGATCGACGTCGCGCCATTGTTGCTGATCGATGTTGCGACCGATCAGGGCATCACCGGGCGTTCCTATCTTTTCGCCTACAGCAAGATCACACTGAAACCCTTCGTCCATCTGGTCGAGGAGATTGGCCACGACCTCGTCGGCAAGCCGGTCGTTCCCTACGACCTGATGGCCGCGATGGACGCAAAATTCCGGCTGCTCGGCTGGCAGGGTCTCATCGGCATGGCGGTCGCGGGCCTCGACATGGCGTTCTGGGACATATTGGGTCAGGCCGCGGGCAAACCGGTGGTCGAACTCCTCGGCGGATCGCCGAAGCCGATCCGCTGCTATGACAGCTATGGCGCGGTCGAAGCCGATACCGACGAGAAGGCGCTGCGCCGCTCGCTCGACCAGGGCTTTCGCGGCATCAAGATCAAGGGCGGCGACGGCGACGCGGCCAATGACGAACGCCGGGTCAAAGGGCTGCGCAAGCTGCTCGGCCCGGACGTCGCGCTGATGCTCGACTACAACCAGTCGCTCGACCCGACCGAGGCCAAGCGGCGCATTGAGCGGCTCGCTCCCTATGAGCTCGCATGGATCGAGGAGCCGGTGCCGCAGGAAAACCTGTCGGGACACGCCGAGGTGCGCGAGACTTCGCAGATCCCGATCCAGGCCGGCGAGAACTGGTGGTTCCCGCGCGGCTTTGCGGAAGCGATCGCCGCCGGCGCCAGCGATTTCATCATGCCCGACCTGATGAAGGTCGGCGGCATCACCGGCTGGCTCAACGTCGCGGGTCAGGCGGACGCTGCATCGATCCCGATGTCGAGCCATATCCTGCCCGAGGCGAGCGCGCATGTGCTGGCCGTTACTCCCACCGCGCACTGGCTCGAGGTGCTGGATTTCGCCGGCGCCATCCTCGCCAACCCGATCAAGATCGTCGACGGCACGCTGACCGCGCGCGGACCCGGCCTTGGGATCGAATGGAATGAGGCGGCGATCGCAGAATTCCAAGTGTGAATTGGCGGCGCTCAGTAGTCGATGCCGAACTCGTCGTAGATGTGCCGCGTCACGGCCGGCATCACTTCCGGCAGATCTTCGGCAATCAGGCCGGGCCCGGCTTCGCGCGCGGCCTCGCCATGCATCCACACGCCGATGCTGGCGGCCTCGAAGGCCGGAGCGCCCTGCGCCATCAGTCCGGCGATGATGCCGGCGAGCACATCACCGGCGCCGGCGGTGGCAAGCCAGGGCGGCGCGTTGGCCGCGACGGTGGCGCGGCCGTCGGGTGCGGCGACCGTCGTGTCCGACCCCTTGAGCAGCACCACCGCGCCGGACCTTTCGGCGGCAGCGCGCACGCGGTCAAGCTTGGAGCGGCCAGGATTCTTGTTGCTGATGTCGCTGAACAGCCGCGGAAACTCGCCCTCGTGCGGTGTGAGCACGACTTGCGGATCGGGCGACGCCTTGATCGATTCGAACAAGCGGTCGGGCGCTTGCGCAAAACTCGTCAGCGCATCGGCATCCAGCACGAGATGCCGCCTGGCCGAAAGCGCGGTGTGAACGAAATCGGCGGTGCGCGCGCCGATGCCAGCGCCGGGCCCGATCACGCAGGCGTTGTATCGTCTGTCGTTGAAGAGTTCGGCGAATTGGATGGGGTTGTCGACGGCGCGAACCATCACGGCGGTCAACGCCGCGGCGTTGACGGCGAGCGCATCACGCGGAGAAGCGAGCGTCACCAGTCCCGCGCCTGCCCGCAGGGCCGCGCGCGCCGACATCCGAGCGGCACCCGTCGAAGCCATTTCGCCGGAGACCACAAGCACATGGCCGCGAGCATATTTGTGGCCGTCGATGCGCGGCACCGGAAACGATCTGCGCCAGAACTGCGGCGTGTTCTCGAACGTCTGCGGGCGGATCTCGTCGAGCACCTGCGCATCGATGCCGATGTCGGCGACCCGCACGCGGCCGCATTGCATCCGCCCCGGCAGCAAGAGATGCGCCGGCTTCTTGCGGAAGAAGGTCACGGTCTCGGTCGCGCGCACTGCCGCGCCCATGATGGCCGCGGTGGTTCCGTTGACGCCGCTCGGCAGATCGACCGCCAGCACCGGCGCGCCGTTGGCGTTGATCGCCTCGATCATCGCAAAGGGTTCGCCGCCGATCTGCCGGCTCAAGCCTGCCCCAAACAACGCGTCGATGATCAGCGCGGGCTTGCCGATCGCCTGGGGATTGAACGGCAGTACCGGATATTTCCAGCCCCTTGCCGCGGAAGCCGCATCGCCGTGCAGGGCGTCGCGCTCGCACATCAGGATGATCGAGACCTCGCGCCCTTGCGCGGTGAGTTCGGCTGCGGCCACAAAACCGTCGCCGCCATTGTTGCCGGGCCCGGCAACGACCAGGATCGGTCCCTCCTCCACGAGTTCGCTCGCGGCTTCGGCCACCGCCTGACCGGCGCTCAGCATCAGCGCGAAGCCCGGCGTGCCCGCGGCAATGCTAAGCCGGTCGGCACGCTCCATCTCGGCGGTGGTCAAAACTTCCATGCAGCAAAGCCCCCTGTTGCGCTTGACTGGGCGTAGCACGAAGTTCGGAAACAAAACGGCATCAGCAAACCTGCAATTTCAGGGCAGGCCGCCGATTTCCGGGCCGAAAGCTTGCGGAAAACTGTGCAGGAACCGAAATCCTCCGCCTCATCCTGAGGCAATTACTCCGGATTGGACTGCATACGATTTGATCTATTTGCCTATTTCACAGGCTCAGCTATTCTGCGACATCAGCAGAAAGCTTGGTGAATGCCGGTTAACAACCTGACAATACTGATAAATCAGGCCCGTTAACGACTTGGCATAGAGCCTGCTTTTGAGGATGCCACTTCGGTTCGTCGTGCTCGCCGGCCGTCCAGGCTATGGCTGGCCGTCGCCGGACGGTCGGGCAAGGTCCGGAAACAGGCGATCGAGGAGCCTTGTCGGGAGCCTTGGCGCAGTGCGCCGCCTGACGACGAAGTTGCAATTTTGAATTTGAAATGCCCGGGAGGCCGCTCAGTGAAAAAGATCGAAGCCATCATCAAGCCGTTCAAGCTCGACGAGGTGAAGGAAGCGCTTCAGGAAGTGGGGCTGCAGGGCATTACGGTGACCGAAGCCAAGGGCTTTGGACGGCAAAAGGGACACGCCGAACTCTACCGCGGCGCGGAGTACATCGTCGACTTCCTGCCCAAGGTGAAGATCGAGATCGTGATCGGCGATGATCTGGTCGATCGCGCCATCGACGCGATCCGCCGCGCGGCGCAGACTGGGCGGATCGGCGACGGCAAGATTTTCGTGTCCAAAATCGAGGAGGCCATCCGCATCCGCACCGGTGAATCCGGGCTCGACGCAATCTAGCCACAACAACATCGCCCTACCCTGGCTGCGGTTCGACCCGTCGCCTGCTGAAAGAGCGTGCAGGTGCCGGTTTCTCCGGCGCTGGTTATTGTCTTGCGTCCCACCCGACGGTATTGAGCATTACTCCCGCGGCCGGGCCGCGGCCGGATCACATGACCTGTAGCCAAGAGGGGTATCCATGAAGACCGCCAAAGACGTCCTGAAATCAATCAAGGACAACGACGTCAAATACGTCGATCTGCGTTTCACCGATCCGCGCGGCAAGTGGCAGCACGTGACCTTCGACGTCGGCATGATCGAAGAGGACACCTTCTCCGAAGGCTTGATGTTCGACGGTTCCTCGATCGCCGGCTGGAAGGCGATCAACGAGTCCGACATGTGCCTGATGCCCGATCCGGTTACCGCGACGATCGACCCGTTCTTCGCCGAAACCACGCTCGTGCTGGTGTGCGACGTGCTCGAGCCCACCACTGGCGAGCCCTACAACCGCGACCCCCGCGGCATGGCGAAGAAGGCGGAAGCCATGGTGAAATCGATGGGAGTCGGCGACACCGTGGTCTTCGGACCCGAAGCCGAGTTCTTCGTGTTCGACGACGTGCGTTTCTCGGCGCTGCCCTACAACACCGGCTTCAGGCTCGACTCCTCGGAATTCCCGACCAACTCCGACACCGAATACGAGGGCGGCAATCTCGGTCACCGCATTCGCACCAAGGCCGGCTATTTCCCGGTGCCGCCGCAGGACTCGGTGCAGGACATGCGCTCGGAAATGCTCGGCGCGATGGCCAAAATGGGCGTCAAGGTCGAGAAGCATCACCACGAGGTCGCTTCCGCTCAGCACGAACTCGGCATGAAGTTCGACACCATGACGCTGATGGCCGACCAGATGCAGATCTACAAATATTGCATCCACCAGGTCGCCCACATCTACGGCAAGACCGCCACCTTCATGCCGAAGCCGGTCTATGGCGATAACGGCTCGGGCATGCACTGCCACCAGTCGATCTGGAAGGACGGCAAGCCGGTCTTCGCCGGCAACAAATATGCCGACTTGTCGGAGACCTGCCTGTCCTACATTGCCGGCGTCATCAAGCACGCCAAGGCGATCAACGCCTTCACCAATCCGACGACCAACTCCTACAAGCGTCTGGTCCCGGGTTATGAAGCTCCCGTGCTGCTCGCCTACTCCGCGCGCAACCGCTCGGCCGCCTGCCGCATTCCCTACACCTCCAACCCGAAGGCCAAGCGCGTCGAGGTACGTTTCCCCGATCCGCTCGCCAATCCCTATCTCGGTTTCGCCGCGATGCTGATGGCGGGTCTGGACGGCGTCAAGAACAAGCTCGATCCGGGCCCGGCGATGGACAAGGACCTCTACGACCTGCCCAAGGAAGAGCTGAAGACGATCCCCACCGTTTGCGGCAGCTTGCGCGAGGCATTGGAAAATCTCGACAAGGACCGCGCGTTCCTGAAGAACGGTGGTGTGTTCGATGACGACTTCATCGACAGCTACATCGAACTGAAGATGACCGAGGTCGAGCGCTTCGAGATGACCCCGCACCCGGTCGAGTTCGAGATGTATTATTCGCAGTGATTTTTCGCGGGACGATTCCCGCAGACGTCACGGTTTCGAAAATGCGAAAGGCGCTTCCGTTGGAAGCGCCTTTGGTTTTCAAGCGACGGAACTTGGTGCGGAATAGCCGTCCGCCGTGGCTCGATAGCAAAGGCGGAAGCCTCGTTATGACTGAGCCTTGGCGACAGCGGCTGCACTCCACAGGGAGCCAGGATTGGCACGATCAGGATACAGCTCCAGCATCCGGTCATAGAGTTCGCGGGCGGTTCTCGTCGCGTCGTTCACCCGGATGAAGTCCCGGATGTACCGGCGCGTTTCCTCCACGTTTCTGGGACTGTCGTCGTTGCTGGGAATCTTGTGTCCCGCAACAACGGCTGACGGCTTCAGGGCGTCGATTTTGTCGAGCGCGGCGATCCATTCCAGCCGCGTTTGCCTGTTCGATTCGTTAAGGAATGGATGAATGCCGTTATAGACGACGTCACCGGCGAGGACCAATCCGATGGATGGGACGTGAAGACACGTCGTATCATCCGTATCCGAATGCCCGACTCTCACAACGACTAATTTGTTTCCTTCCAGATCAATCTCATTGCCGTCCAACGGATCCGCGATTGAAATCACGTCCGGAATTTGATCTGGGAAGAGCTTTCGCCACCGGTCATTCAATTTCTCCGGTGTGATTTGAAGCTTCATCCTCGCGACGACCTCGGGCGTCGCCAATGCCTTCGCGTTCGGGAAGCGGTCCTGCAAAACGCTTATCCCAAAAAAGTGATCACCATGTGCATGCGTGACATAAATTGCTTTAAGCTTCTTTCCGCTCGCGACGATGGCATCTGCCAGGCCTTTGGATTGATCCACCGTGACGAAGGTATCGACGAGAACCGCGTCTCGCTCTCCGTAAATCAGCGTCGACGAATTGGCGACCCACATCAGGGACTCTTTACCCGCCGGGACATCACGGTTCAGGCCGGGACGCGTGGCGGTAAATGCCCTGTAGCTCAACGGGGAAGTCTTGTTCTCCGAACTTGCCAATGCTGCTTCCGGCATCACGGGAAGCATGACCAGAGAAGCCAGCTTCATCATCTCGCGGCGGTTCATGCCAAACCTCGTATTCGAGGAAGTGAAATCAGGGTCAAGCTTCATTCGCGACCGCTTCGGGCGACGACGCGTCTAAGACATGATGGTCGTCATTCCTAACCCAAGATCGCGCGCGCTGCCGCCTGTCGTCAAGACAACGGATCGTGAGTAAGAAGCGATCCCTCGGAGCGGGAAGCGAAGGCCAGTGAAGCGATCCTGCATGCCGAAGCAAAGGCTCCGGGAACAGACGGCACTGGGTTGACGGCCCGGCCGCATCGGCCAGCCCCTCGATCCTGGCGTCGGCGCCGCCCGAGGATCGGAACGGCGCCTTGGAAGCGTCCCATTCGCGGTGATCGCTCAGGCATCACCGACAAAATGCGCCCTCCAGGGCGCCTTTCGTTTTCGAGTTAGGCGCGCTTCTGGGTCGCCAGCGCTTCGCCGAACGCCTGGAATAGCGCGCGGTTGATCGGATTGCGGTGCGGATCATACTCGGCGTGCCACTGCACGCCGAGTGCAAAGCCGGGCGCGTCCGCGATGCGGATCGCCTCGATGGTGCCGTCCTCGGCCACGCCCTCGATCACGACACGCTTGCCGGGTTCAAGAATGCCCTGGCCGTGCAGCGAATTGACCTTGATTTTCTCGCAACCAAGGATGGTCGCAAACGCCCCGCCCGGCACCAGGCTGACCTCATGGCGGTCAGCGAAGATCACCTGGGGGTCGGGATGGATCTCGCCATTCTCCAGCCGCGGCATGCGGTGGTTCATGCGTCCCGGGATTTCCCGGATTTCCGGATGCAGCGAGCCGCCGAAGGCGACGTTCATCTCCTGCAGGCCGCGGCAGATACCGAACAGCGGCATGCCACGGGCGACGCAGGCTTCCGACAGGGCAAGTGCCACTTCGTCACGAAGAATGTCATACGGCTCGTGTTTTGCGTGCGGCTCCTTGTTGAAGCGGGTCGGATGCACGTTGGCGCGCGCGCCGGTCAGCACGATACCATCGACGGTATCGAGCAACGCGCCGATATCCGTGATCTCCGGACAGCTCGCAAACATCAGGGGGAGCGCGCCTGCGACCTGGGCCACCGCGCGAAGATTGCGCTCGCCCACCATCTGCACCTGAAATCGATTCTCGAGGCGACTGGCGTTTCCAATCACACCGACGACCGGCTTCCTTCGCATAATCCTTCTCAAATCGTATGCCTCTGGAGTAAATCATGCCTGCGTCGTGGCGCCGGATCAACCTATTGCGACCACTTCTGACACCTCGCTGCCCTGCAATTATCTCAGGGGACGGATGAGGGTTTGTCATCCCGCGGAGGCGCTTGCGATGCCTATTTCCGCGTAAAGACCTCGCGGGCGTCGAGCGGCTCGTTGCCTTTCAAATCGGCCGACTTGAGCGCGGCTGCTGCGGCATCTTCCGGCCCTTTCAGCCATGGCAGCTTGGCTTCGATGCCCCGCGTCACGGGCTCACCGAGCACGCCACCGAAATCGATGGGCCAAAAGCCGTTCGGCACAACTTCGGCCGTGACAGCGTGAAGGCGAATGCCGCGGCCGAAGGCTGATTCCAAGTCGCCTGGTTGCACGCTATGCATCGTCCCGGGAGTAGCGGGATCGGCGAAGGTGGCGAGCACCGGGATCAGTTCCCCAGTCACCGGGACCGTACCCTTCATCCGGCTCATCTCGTTGAATGACACCCGCTGTCCGCCGGCGGCGCCATAGGCGCGCAGCGCCACATAGTTGATGCCGTCGAGATCGAGCGTCTTGTCGATATGGGCGAGCAGCGCCAGGAGGTTCTTGCCGCCGCCGAGATCGACATAGAGCGCATCGCCGCTGGTACGCGTGCGCCCGCGGCGGCTGTAGCCGCGGTCCGGCGTCACCGCCATGACACCGCTGGCCGATTTGATCCCCTCCGGCGTCTCCACCTCGATGGTGAGCCGATATTTGTGGCCGGGCCGGTTGATCCTGATCTGGTCGCCGATAACTAATACGGCCAACAGTCCAAGCGGCCCGACCCATTTGGAAATCACACTCAATCTCCCTGGTCTGTTTCCCGCCCTTTGCACGACCGTGCGCCCAGCGTCAAACCAACGCGCGTTACCAGCTTGATCCCGGGCGCGTTTGGCGAAACAGTGTTGTCGCGAAACCGGGGAAGCGGGGGTCAACGTGACAGAGTCGAACGATCAGCGCCTGTTGGCGCGCAGCGATCTGGCATGGGCGATAGCGGTCGGCGGCATCGGTGTGGTGTTGTTTTGGGCGTTCTTGTGGTTTGCCTGGCATTTCGCCGCGACGCTGTTCCTGATCTTCGCCGGCATGCTGCTCGGGGTCGGACTCAACGCCATGACCCAGCTGCTGGGCCGCTTCATCCGGCTGCCGCAGGCGCTGCGGCTCGCGATCGTCTGTCTCACGCTGGCGGTTCTGCTCTCGGGCGTGCTCGTGCTCGGCGGCGCCACCATCGCCGAGCAAGCGACGGCGCTGAGCAACACCATCAAATCGCAATTGACCAACGTCAAATCCTTCCTCGAGAAGAACGGCGTCGACACCAGCTATTTCGAGCTCGGCAATACCGGAGACACATCAACGGATTCCGGCGGAACGGTCACGCCCGGCGGCGCCTCCGCCACGCATAATCTCCCGAGCGCCAGCGCGATCGCTTCCAGCGGCGGCGCGATCGTCAGCCAGGCCCTGAAGGTGCTGCTCGGCACCGTTGGCGCGGTCGGCAACTTCTTTATCGTCCTGTTCCTCGGGCTGGCCTTCGCCGCACAGCCTGCGGTCTACCGCGCAGGGCTGATCTTCGTGGCGCCGCGCAAGTATCGCACGCAGACCGTCGCCGTCGTCGACCGCATCGGCGAGACGCTGGAGCGCTGGCTGCTCGCGCAGCTGCTCACCATGTTTGCGGTCTTTGCCGTGACCTGGATCGGGCTCGCGCTGATCGGCATCCAGAGCTCCTTCATCCTGGGGATCCAGGCCGGGCTGCTGGCGTTCATTCCGACGGTGGGCGCGCTGATCGGCGGCCTCATTGTCGTGCTCGCAAGCTTCGCCTCGGGCTGGGTCGCAGCGCTCAGCGCCGCCATTCTGTTCCTCGGCGTGCACGCGCTGGAGAGCTATGTGCTGACCCCGATCATCCAGCGCCAGGCGCTCGATATCCCGCCGGCGACGCTGTTTGCGTTCCAGATCCTGCTCGGCGTGGTGTTCGGCATCTGGGGGCTGGCGCTGGCGCTGCCGTTGATGGCGATCGTCAAAGTCGTGATCGACTATTGCAAGGGAGAGCCGGCGCCGGCGGCCTAACCGGCCGAATTGACCACGGTCTCGGTGTGCTCGACCTCGGGCGGGGAGGCAAAATACTGGCCGACCAGTCCGCGCCATTCGGCAAAATTCTCCGAACCGCGGAAGTCGACGGTGTGGTTTTCCAGCGTCTCCCATTTGACCATCAGCCGGTAGCGCTGCGGCTTCTCGATCGAGCGATGCAGTTCAAAGCCGTGGAAGCCTTTTGCGCGGCCGAAGGCGGCCCGTGCCTTGGCGACCGCCGCCTCAAAATCCTTCTCGCTGCCGGGCTTGATGTCGATCTGTGCGATTTCGGTGACCATGGACAACACCTCTCCTCGGGAATTTAGCGCTTCTAGCGCGGAAGGCACGCTGATGAGAAGATCGCAAAAGGCTAGGAACAGCAATTCCCCGCCTGCATCGGCGGGCATTTCATCGAGCCGTAGGAGCAGAACACGCAGCAATCACCCGCCCTGGGCTTCAGCCTTTCGCCGCACCCCTTGCAGTCATAGAAGAACTGGCAGGCGTCGGTCGGCATCGTCTCTGTCGCCTGGTGGGCGCAATGCGGACAGGTGATGGTCGATTCAAGCTGCATCGCAACGACGATATCGCGACGCAACGACAGAGAACAGCCCTAATCCGGGATTGACAGCCCGATCAGCCGAGCAAGATCGCCGTGCCCAGCATCAGCAGTGTGCAGCCAGTGAACAACACCAGCGGCCAGGGGCCTTGCGGCTTCGCGTAACGGCCCTGTGCGCGGCGCTCGTCGATCAGCGCGCGCTCATATTCGTCCGAGGTCGAGAACATGCAGGCAAAGCCGCCGCGGGCCGAGGCGGCCTCGGCTTCAAGAGAGAGCAGCGCGGCTTGGGCGCCGCGATTCCGGCGAGTATTCATGGAACCGATGATGGGACGGAATGGTAAACGAGAGGTTACCAGTGTCATCGTCCGATCATGCCACCGCCGGGTTCTCGCGCGCCGTTGGCGTCCTGAGCCCAGCGGTTTTCCGCCGCCAATTCTCCAGTGACAGCGGCAGCTCTTCCGCAGCCTCGACGCGGTTGCGGCCGCTGCGCTTGGCCTGATAGAGCGCGGTGTCGGCGGCAGCCAGCAGCACCTCGAGCTCGGTGCCGGCCGGGCCGCCTGCCACACCGATGCTGACCGTGGTGTCGACCGGCCCCTTCTGCGATACGATGCCCGACGCCTCAAAGGCCTCACGCACACGCTCGGCCGCCAGCACGCCCTCTTCCAGCGGACAGGGCAACAATGCGGCGAACTCCTCGCCGCCGATCCGGCCTGACAGGTCGGATATCCGCAGAGTGCTCAGCACGATCGTCGCGAACAGCTTCAAGAGCTCATCGCCCGCCGGATGGCCGAAACGGTCGTTAATGCCCTTGAAATGGTCGATGTCGAAGATCAGCACCGTCGCCGGACGCCCCGCATTGGCTTCGCGTTCGATCAGCCGCGCGCAGGCCTCGGAGAAGCCGCGGCGGTTGAGCATGCCGGTCAAGGGATCCATCGAGGCCGCGGTCTTGTGCGCGGTCACGGTGCGCTCCGACACCAGCATGAAGATCACGAACACAGTGCCGACGGCATAGAGCACGAGCTCGATCGAGAACATCGTGACCCAGATACTCGAGCCGAACTTCTCATCCGTGGCCTGCAGGAGATCGCCGAGCAGGATCGGCAGCAGCAGCACTAAACCGTGCAGCACGGGGACTGCGACCGCGGGCCAGCGGCGCTTCAGCGATTTGCGCCGTTCTGTCCACAATTCGCCGGCGGTCAACGCCGCATAGATCGCGACGATCGCGGCACCCACGGTCAGGCGGAGCGCGATCGACTTCGGATCGAGCATCATCGCCGCCGCGATCCAGACCACCGCGCCCAGCGCAAGACCCACGAGATTGGGCTTGCGGCCATGGAAGACCCGCGCCGCGTTCCAGACCATGCCGCAGGCGACAAAGCCGACGGCGTTGAGCGCGAGCGAAAGCATGGCGCCGAGCGCATGACCGGCGAGCGTCCACAGCGCGACCGACGCTGCGCCGAGCAGATATGCCGTGCCCCACCAGATCAGCGCAGGATTGTTCTCCTGCCTGCCGAAAAACAGCAGCATGGCGCCGAGCAGCGCCGCGACCATGGTGGCGACCAGATAAAGCGTGATGCTGTCGAGCGACATTTCGCCCACCTCGGTTGATGCAATCTATCCGGTTGATCCGGATTAGCGTTGCGCGCCTTCACCAAGCTTGCACTCTAGGGAGCGGCGCGTTCGAATTCCGTTTGCGCCCGCGCCCAAGTTTTCGCCAAAAACCGGATCGACTTGTCCGCAATGAAGCAACAAAAAAGGGCGCAAATCTTGCGCCCTTTTTACGATTCGTAAACGCGGCCTTTGCAGCGATTTGTCGCGAAAGGATTAGCGCTTCGAGAACTGGAACGACTTGCGCGCCTTGGCGCGGCCGTACTTCTTGCGCTCGACGGTGCGGGAGTCGCGGGTGAGGAAACCACCCTTCTTCAGGACACTGCGCAGTTCCGGCTCGAAGTTGGTCAGCGCCTTGGAGATGCCATGACGCACCGCACCGGCCTGGCCGGACAGGCCACCGCCGGCGACCGTGCAGATCACGTCATACTGGCCGTTGCGGGCGGCTGCGACCAGCGGTTGCTGGATCATCATGCGCAGCACCGGGCGAGCGAAGTAGATTTCGACGTCGCGGGTGTTGACGGAGATATTGCCGGCGCCCGGCTTGATCCAGACGCGGGCGACCGCGTCCTTGCGCTTGCCGGTGGCATAGGCGCGGCCCTGCTTGTCGACCTTCTTGACGTATTTCGGCGCTTCCGGCGCCGCCGGCTTGAGCTGCGAGAGCTGATCGAGCGATTGCATGCTTTCAGCCATGTTATGCGGCCCTCATGTTCTTGCGGTTCATCTTGGCGATATCGACCTTCTCGGGCTGCTGCGCCTCGTGCGGATGCTCGGCGCCGGGATAGACGTGAAGGTTGCCCATCTGCATGCGGCCGAGCGGCCCGCGCGGGATCATGCGCTCGATCGCCTTCTCGACGACACGCTCGGGGAAACGGCCCTCGAAGATCTCGCGCGCCGTGCGCTCCTTGACGTGGCCGACATAGCCGGTGTGCTTGTAATAGACCTTCTGCTCGCGCTTGCGTCCGGTCAGCACCGCATGCGCAGCGTTGACGATGATGACATTGTCGCCGCAATCGACGTGGGGCGTGTAGGTCGGGAGGTGCTTGCCGCGCAGCCGCATGGCAACCAGCGAAGCGAGGCGGCCGACGACCAGACCCTTGGCGTCGATCACGACCCACTTCTTGGTCACCTCGGCAGGCTTTGCCGAAAACGTTTTCATCTGAGGCATCCGTGAAAATGAAAATCGGCACGCAAGACCGCGCGCCGAACTGGCCGGATTTCTAGAGAACACCCTCTCACACGTCAATGCCGAATATCGGTAAATACAGCAGTAGAAACAAACGGTTATAAATATGGTGCCATATTACCGTAGAAAAGCCTATTTAGTTGGAATGGAATAGGTCGCCGTGACATGGGCAATCGGATCGGGCGAATTGCCCGACATCAGCGTCACTTCGCCGACCGCGAGCCGCTTGCCTAGCTTCAGGATCTTCGCGGCCGCGAGCACATCGTGCCCGGCCTCGCCCCTGCGCAGGAAATTGATGTTGAGATTGGTGGTGACCGCAAGCCCGACGGGGCCGATCGCCGACAACAGCACCACATACATCGCGCAGTCGGCGAGCGCCATCAGCGTCGGCCCCGACACCGTGCCGCCCGGCCGCAGCATGTGATCGCCGTAGCGCTGGCGCAGCAGGCAGGTTTCGCCGTCCGCGCTCACAATCCTGGTATCGCCATTCGAGAAGGCCTGGGGAAACTCGACGCGGAGGAAATCTTCCAGTTCCGCCACGCTCATTTTCGCTGCTGTCATGCCTTCCCTGCCCTCGCTTCCCCAGGCCTGTTACATTCAAGCCTGTTACATTCAAGCCTGTTACATTCGGGTCTGTTACATTAGATTATGCGCGTCACCCAAACGGAATCTGCCCAACGGAATCCAACCATGTCCGCCCAGCCCGCCCGCGCCAGCGTCGAAGACGCCCCGCTCCTGCTCCGTGAGAACGTCGGCTCCATCGCCGTGGTCACGTTCAACCGTCCGGCAACGCGCAACACGCTGTCGGAAGAAGTGATCGCCGCGCTGCATGCGACGCTCGACGAGATCGCGGCGGACAAGAGCGTGCGCGCACTCGTCATCGCGTCGCAGGGGCCGGCGTTCTCCTCTGGCCATGACCTGAAGCAGCTGACGTCCCATCGCGGCGATGGCGACGGCGGGCGCGCGTATTTCGCGAGGACCATGAACGCCTGCAGCGCCATGATGCAGGCGATCGTGAATCTGCCGAAGCCGGTTATCGCCGCGGTCCAGGGCATCGCCACCGCCGCCGGCTGCCAGCTGGTCGCGACCTGCGATCTCGCGGTTGCCTCCGACGCCGCGCGCTTCGCCACGTCCGGAATCGACAACGGCCTGTTCTGTTCGACGCCGATGGTGGCGCTGTCGCGCAACGTGCCGCGCAAGCAGGCCATGGAAATGCTGATGACGGGCGAGATGATCCCCGCCGAACGTGCCCGCGAAATCGGTCTCGTCAACCACGTCGTTCCCGCCGGCCATGAACGCGATACCGCAATCGCACTGGCGCAAAAGATCGCGCGCAAATCGGCTTATGCCATCAAGCTCGGCAAGCAGGCGTTTTATCGCCAGGTCGGGATGGACCTTGCCGACGCCTATCGTCTGACGGCAGAAGTCATGACCGAGAACATGATGGCATTCGACGCCATCGAAGGCATCGGCGCGTTCGTCGAGAAGCGCGAGCCGAAATGGCAGGATAAGTAGTGATCCTCATCCTGAGGAGCCGCGCAGCGGCGTCTCGAAGGACGAAGGCCCGACAGTGGCCTCGTGGTTCGAGACGCGCTTTGCGCTCCTCGCCACGAGGGTCCGAGAAGAAAGCAAAATGAATCACGACGCCTATCCCGACGACTACATCCGCGGCATCCTCACCAGCGTAAAATCGATCGCCATGGTCGGCGCTTCGCCGGTCGACGTCCGGCCGAGCTATTTTGCGTTCAAATATCTGGTGCAGCGCGGCTACGACATGATCCCGGTCAATCCCGGCCATGTCGGCAAGAGCTTGCTCGGCCGGCCCTTTGTCGGCTCACTTGCCGAGATCGGACGCCCGATCGACATGGTCGAGATTTTCCGCAGCTCCGTCCACATCATGCCTGTGGTCGATGAAGCGCTAAAACTCTCGCCGCTGCCGAAGGTGATCTGGATGCAGCTCGGCGGACGCGACGACGCGGCTGCGGCCAAGGCCGAGGCAGCAGGCATGAAGGTCGTGATGAATCGCTGCCCCAAGATCGAATGGGGCCGGCTGTCGTCGGAGATTTCCTGGATGGGCGTCAATTCCCGCACCATTTCTTCCAAGCGTGCGCCGATCCCGACCCAAGGCATGCGGCTTTCGCTAAACCGGACCAGCGTCGGCGGCGGCGCGACCGCAGCCTCCGATCGCGCGGCGAAAAGCCGGAACGATCCCACCTGACGCATTTGCGAAACGATTGTTTCGAAACCGAGGCGTCGCCAAGTGCGATCGTTGCGAAGATGGGTCGCGCCATCGAGTCTCCTTGACGGCGGTTTTTCCTGACGCGATTGTCCCCCATTAGGAGGAGGCGCACACCTGCCGCCCCAATTACAAGATCGCCGCGCGGCAGCCCCGCCGCGCTACGGCCACATTGCCTCGACGAAGGAAACAGAATGAACGATCGTGTCCCGGGATTTTCGACCCTTGCCGTGCATGCCGGTGCGCAGCCCGATCCCACTACCGGCGCGCGTGTCACGCCGATCTACCAGACGACGTCATTCGTGTTCAACGATGCCGACCATGCCGCCTCGCTGTTCGGCCTGCAGGCGTTTGGCAACATCTATACCCGCATCGGCAATCCGACCAACGCCGTGCTGGAAGAGCGCGTCGCGGCACTCGAGGGCGGCACCGCGGCACTCGCGGTCGCCTCCGGACATGCCGCGCAGGTGATCGTGCTGCAGCAGCTCCTGATGCCCGGCGATGAATTCGTCGCCGCGCGAAAACTTTACGGCGGATCGATCAACCAGTTCACCCACGCCTTCAAGAGCTTTGGCTGGAACGTGGTGTGGGCGGACAGCGACGACATCGCAAGCTTCGAGGCCGCGGTCAGCCCGCGCACCAAGGCGATCTTCATCGAGTCGATCGCCAATCCCGGCGGCACCATCACCGATATCGAGGCGGTCGCGGCAGTCGCGAACAAGGCCGGCGTGCCCTTGATCGTCGACAACACGCTGGCCTCGCCCTACCTGATCAAGCCGATCGACCACGGCGCCGACATCGTCGTCCACTCGCTGACCAAATTCTTAGGCGGCCATGGCAACTCGCTCGGCGGCATGATCGTCGATGCCGGCACCTTCGACTGGTCGAAGGGCAACAAATATCCGATGCTGAGCGAGCCGCGGCCGGAATATCACGGCATCAAGATCCAGGAGACCTTTGGCAATTTCGCCTTCGCGATCGCCTGCCGTGTGCTGGGCCTGCGCGACCTCGGTCCCGCGCTGTCGCCGTTCAACGCGTTCCTGATCCTTACCGGTATCGAGACGCTGCCGCTGCGCATGCAGAAGCATTGCGATAACGCCAAGGCGATCGCCGAATTCCTGCAGGGCCATTCGGCGGTGGCCTCCGTGAGCTATGCGGGGCTTGCCGGCGACAAGTACAACAACCTCGCCCGCAAATATGCGCCGAAGGGCGCGGGCGCGGTGTTTACCTTCTCGCTGAAGGGCGGCTATCGGGCCGGCGTCAACCTGGTGTCGAACCTGAAACTGTTCTCGCATCTCGCCAATGTCGGCGACACCCGCTCGCTGGTGATCCACCCTGCTTCCACCACTCACAGCCAACTCGACGATGCCGCCAAGGTGAAGGCGGGCGCTGGGCCGGATATCGTGCGGCTGTCGATCGGCATCGAGGACAAGGAAGACCTGATTGCGGACCTCGACCAGGCGCTGCACACCTAATCTGCCGGCAGCACGGCGATTATTTCGCCGTTCGCCTGGCACGCCGCGCCACCCGTTAACCTTCCGTTCACCACACTCCGCCAAGCATGCGCCTTGGCGAATGAACGCGTGAACGGAAGGGATTCGGAGCCAGGCGATGTTGCGGTGGACGCTACCTCTGTTACTCACGATCGCGACGGCCGGCGCGGCACTCGGCGCAGACCTTTCGGCGCACAAACGCCGCTACGCGCCGCCGCCCCAGGTCTATGTCGTGCCGGCGCCCCCGCCACCGGTCTATGTCGAAGACCCCGCGCTGATTTCGCCGCCGACCACGCCGATCCTGCCGGGCTCGTCGACCCTGCCGGGCTATTACGGACGGCCGTTCGACTACTACTATCAGGGCGACTATTACGGCGGCGGTCCTTACCCGGGTTATTTCTTCCGCCTGCCCTACGCCTGCGGCGTCTACGGCTATTGCGAATACTAGAGCATGATCCGGAAAAGTGTGTAGCGGTTTTCCCTCGCGACAAACGCGAAGCGTTTGCGCGGAGATCATGCTCAATCAAAGAGCTAAAGCGCGATGACGATTCAACCTAATCTCATCGCGCTTTAGCCCGCTTGAGCTGCCGGCGCGGCGATCTCTCGCGGAGCGGCCACCACCTGTCGTGCGGCAAGCCGCTCGGTCTGCATCACCGCCAGCGTCAGCACCGCAATCGCGACCGCCTGATGCGATAACGCGAGCCCGATCGGCACCTGGTTAAGCAGCGTGAGGATCCCAAGCGTCGCCTGCAGCGTGACCGCACCAACCAGCCATAAGGCTCCGCTCACCGCCGCGGCGCCTGCGCGCGAACGCACCGCGTCCATGGCGTGAAGGACCGCCAGCGCAAACAGCGCGTACGCCGTCATGCGGTGCTCGAACTGCACCGTGAGTGCATTTTCAAACAGGTTGCGCCACCAGGGCTCGTCGAACCACAGCCGGGCGCTCGACGGAACCAACGCGCCGTCGATCTCGGGCCAGGTGTTGTAGACCAGCCCCGCGCGCAGGCCCGCGACCAGTGCGCCCAGGTAAAGCTGCACGAACGTCAGCCCGAGCAGCACAGCACTTGTGATCTTGAGCCGCGCGGGCGCAGCGAGCGGCGGCCGTTCGCCAAGCCGCCGCAAGGTCCAGACAATCGCCGCGAAGATCAAAAGCGCCAGCACGAGATGTGTCGCGAGCCGATACTGCGAGACCTCGGTGCGCTCGGAAAGGCCCGAGGCCACCATCCACCAGCCGACCGCGCCCTGCAGCGCGCCAAGACCGAAGATCAGCCACAGCCGCCGTTTCAGTTCGGCGCTCATCCCGCCGCGCCAGAGGAAGAACAGGAACGGCAAGAGATAGACCATGCCGATCACACGGCCGAGCAGCCGATGGCTCCATTCCCACCAGAAGATGGTCTTGAACTCCGACAATGTCATGCCGGCATTGAGCGTCTTGTATTGCGGGATCAGCTTGTAGGCCTCGAACGCACGCTCCCACTCCGCCTGGCTGAGAGGTAGCAGCGCGCCGGTAACCGGCTTCCACTCGGTGATCGACAGCCCGGACTCGGTCAGCCGCGTAGCGCCGCCCACCAGCACCATCAGGGCGATCAGGGCCGCCACCGTGAACAGCCAGACGCGGATGGCACGATTTGACGAGACCTGTCTTGCTTGTATGGCGGTCATCTCAAGTGAAGCTTGAATGAATTTTCGCGCCCCTTATAGTCCGCCGTGACATCAGCGCAAGCCGCGCTTTCGAGCGAAATTCCGCACATTTCCGTCATGACCATCCGGACCCGCAAATTCTTTGGAGCCATCGCCCTGATCGTGCTGGCGGCGGTATGGGCGCTGGTGGGAATGGCGGTGGCGCAGATGCCGTTTCTGGCGCAATCAGGCCTGCTGCAGGCGATCTTCTATGTGGTCGCCGGAATGGGCTGGGTGCTGCCGGCGATGCCGATCGTAAGCTGGATGTCGCGGCCCGACGTTTAGATCTCCGGCTTGGTTGTCGGCCGCACGGGCGCGAAGGTCGCGCCCGAAAACACCACGCGCATCGCGCGCAGCGATGTGATCCGCCCGTCCCAGGCAATGCGAGGCAGCGCGTGGAGATTGGTGCGGCCCGCGGTATCCACGATGCCCGCAATGGCCGAGACCGCGCTGGAAAATCCGGCATCCCTCGCCATCACCACATGCGCGCGGCGGAACGAGTCGCGATCGCCGAATGGAAAGGCGAAATGCCTGACCTCGCGATGGAACGCGGCCTCCGCCACCGCCTTGCCCATGGTCATCTCGCGCAGCGCATCGCCGTCCTTCAAATTTGCCAGCGCAGGATAATTCACGGTGGCGCAGCCGATCGTCACCAGCGGATCGGCGGCGATCTTGGCAAGGTCGCTCCAGTCCATCATGGCCTCGCGCGTGAGCGCGGCGAGATCGACGGAATAGCGCTTGCAGAGATCGCCGATCGCGGCCGTCAATTCCGGCGGCGGCAACTGACGCAGCCAGCTAGAAAGAAATTCGTGAGTCTCGTTCTTCTCGGCGAGCGTCCGCATCGAAAAATGTCGCTCGTTCCGATCGATCATGAGACTGATGCGGTCTTCCATCGCGATGATTTTTTCCAGTGCCAGCCACCATGCCGCACCGACGCCATCGGGAAAGGCGGTCGGCAGATAGACCGTGAACGGCACTCGGTGATGCACCAGGATGGGAAAGGCCGCCCTCGCCACGTCCTTGTAGGCGCCGTCGAAGCTCAGACAGACGAAGCGCCGCCGCTGCGGCAGGATCACGGCGCGCCGACAGGCTTCGTCCATGGCGACGAACTCGTATTTCCAGCGTTTGAGCGCGCGGACAGTCCGGTCGAGAAATTTTGGCGTGATTTCGTTGGCTTTCAGCGGCTGGAACTGCCCGCCACGGCGCGGCAGCACCCGCTCGAAGCGCAGGATCACGCCGGCCCCGCCGATCTCGCGGCTTTGCCAGGCGCGCCCACTGAAATAGGCGAGTTCCAGCTTCACGCTGGTCAATAATGCACTCTCGGACGGCAAGCTCTCGCCCCTCTGCGGCCGACTCTCATTACCCTTTGTTGACACTTCTTTGCAAAGGTCGGCTGACGCTGAAAAGTGTAAATTTTTTCCTATTCCAGCAGGTTTCGCGATGACCATCGCCGCGGCGATCGACAGCCGAAGGGCAGAAGCGCCGGCGCGGTCGAGAACCGGCCGCATCGCGCGCGTCCACGTCATCGGCGATCTCGCCGAGGCCGAGACCGTCTGGCGCGAGCTCGAGACGCGTCAATTGGCCACGTCCTATCAGCGCTTCGATCTGCTCTCGAACTGGCAGCGTGAAGTCGGCGCCCGCGAAGGCGCCCTGCCTTTCATCGTCATCGCCGCCGATGCGGATGGCCGGCCGTTGATGTTGCTGCCGCTCGCACTCCGGCGCGAACGTGGCATTCGCATCGCCTCCTTCATGGGCGGCAAGCATGCCACCTTCAACATGGCGGTGTGCGACAGGGATTTCGCCCGCGACGCCACTGCCGCCGACCTCGCTGCGGTGGTCTCGGCCCTGCATGCGAAGGATGCAGCCGATGTTCTGGCGCTGACGCAGCAGCCGCGGCGCTGGCAGGATGGCCTCAATCCTCTCGCCGTGCTGCCGAAACAGCACTCGGTCAATGATTGCCCGGTCCTGACCATGGTGCCCGGCGATCCCCCGGCCAACTGGATCAGCAATTCGTTCCGTCGCCGGCTGAAGAGCAAGGAACGCAAGCTGCAATCGCCGGGCTATCGCTATCATATCGCCGACAGCGATGCCGATATCGAGCGGCTATTGAACTGGTTCTTTCACGTCAAGCCGATGCGGATGGCCGAGCAGAAATTGCCCGACGTGTTTGCCGAACCCGGCGTCGAGGATTTCATTCGCAAGGCGTGTCGTGCGAAGCTCGCGGGCGGCGGGCACGCAATCGACATCCATGCGCTCGAATGCGACGACGAAGTGATCGCGATATTTGCGGGCGTCGCCGACGGTCATCGCTTCTCGATGATGTTCAACACCTACACCATGTCGAGCCGTTCGCGTTACAGCCCGGGCCTGATTCTGATGCGGAACATCATCGATTACTATGCCGAGCGGCGCTATCGCGCGCTTGATCTGGGGATCGGCTCTGACGAATACAAGCGTCTGTTCTGCAAGGGTGACGAGCCGATCTTCGACAGCTTCATTCCGCTCACCGCGCGCGGCAAGATCGCGGCGGCTGCGATGTCAACCATCAGCCGCGCCAAGCGGCTGGTGAAGCACAACCAGATGCTGCTTCACGTCGCGCAGCGGCTGCGTCGCGCGTTGCACTGAACTCAGGCCGCCACACGCGGACCGGCCTCGACCGCGCTTGCGACCACCGGTTCGTCCAGCATGGTGACATCGGAAAAGCCCACCGACTTCAGCTGCTCGCTCATCAGCGCGCGTGCATCCCGCGGCATCGCGGCGTCCGGCACCACCACGGCGCGCGCCCGCGCGGTCAACAGCTCCGCCGGCAGGTCGGAGGCCGTCCCCGCATCGAGCAGCACGTGGTCATAGACGCGCAGCAGCGCATCGATGGCGAGCGCCATCCGCGGTGACTGCAACTGCGTCCGGTCGAAGCCCGGACGACCCGCATTGACGAGATGGACGCGCGACAGCCGGTCCCTGGTGATCACCTGCGAGAACGAAGCCTCGCCCTTCATCAGTTCCGCCAGCCCCGGCGCGGATGGATCGACCGAGATCGCCGCGATCGTCGGCGAGGTCGCGGCGAGATCGACCACCACGACGCGGGCAGCGCGCGCGAGCTCTCGCGCCAGCGTCAGCGCGGCCAAGGCAATGCTGTCGCCGGCCGCCGTGCCGAGAATTGTCACCTTGTGACCGGCCTCGCCGGCATGGCGGATTTTTTCCGCCAGCTGATCGATTTCGCTGAGCCGCGCGGAGACTTCTTGGCGCGCCTCGCTGAGCGGGGGAACTGCATCGGTGCCGGCTGCCGGGGCAGCCGGCGCGCGCACCACGGCCACAGCCGACGAAGCGATCGCCGCCACCGCCCGCGGCGCCGTCATGGCCAGGAGCTCGCCGGTCACGATCAAGCCGGAAGAAAGCAGCAGCGTCGCCAACGTCGCGATCAGCACGATCGGCAGCTTCTTCGGATAGGCCGGCGTGTTGGAAACGATGGCGCGGGAAATGATGCGGCCATCGCCCGGCGTGGCATCGATATTCTCGCGGGTATTAGCCTCGCGGTATTTTGCGAGATAGGACTCGAGGAGGTCGCGTTGCGCCTTGGCCTCGCGCTCCAGCGCACGGAGCTGGACGTCCTGGCCGTTGGTGGAGGTCGCCTGCTTCTTGAGCTGATCGAGACCCGCTGTCAGTTCATCGACCCGGCGGCCGGCGATACGCAGATCGTTATCGAGCGACCGCGAGATCTTGCTGGCCTCATCGCGGATCTGATGGTCGAGATCACCAAGCTGAGCCTTCAATTCCTTGATGCGAGGATGATTGTCGAGCAAGGTCGACGACTGCTCGGCAAGCTGCGCCCGCAGCGTCACCCGCTGCTCGAACAGGCGGCGCATCAATTCGGAATTGAGAATTTCCGCTGCCTCGATCGGTTTGCCGCCCTGGAGCATGTCGTGAATCAGCCGCGCCTTGGCTTCAACGTCGGACTTCAGCGCGCGCGCATTGTTCAGCTGCGTATTCAGCTCGCCCATCTGCTGATTGGAGAGCGTGGTGTTGTTGGTGCCGACGAACAGGTTCGACTTCGAGCGAAAATCCTCGACGCGCGCCTCGTCTTCCGCCACCTTCTTGCGCAGATTGTCGATCTCGCCCGACAGCCACTGGCTCGCCGCCTTGGCCTGCTCCTGCCGCGCATTCTGCTGCAGCACCAGATAGCCGTCGGCGATCGAGTTGGCGACCTTTGCGGCGAGATCGGGATCACGCGACTGGAACTCGACAACGATGACGCGCGATTTGTCGACCGCGTAGGCGGTGAGCCGCTCGAAATAGGCATCGAGCACCCGCTCTTCCGGCGTCATCGAGAACGGGTCGCGGCCGATTCCGAACAGTGCCAGCAGCGATTTTATCGGCGACATGCCGCCCAGCACCGGATCGAATTCCGGCCGCTCGGCGAGCTTGTTCTTCCTGATGATCTCGCGCGCCAGGTCGCGCGACAGCACGAGCTGGACCTGACTGGTCACGGCCTCGGTGTCAAGCGCGGCGCGTTCCTCGTTGCGCTCGCCGTTCGGACGCAGGAACACGTTCTCGCGCCCATCGATCAGGATGCGCGCTTCCGACTTGTAGCGCGGGGTAATCATGTTGACGATCGCGACAGAGAGCAGCAGCGCCAGCACCGTCGGGACGACGATCCAGCTACGCCTGCGCGACAGCGCGTCACCCAGCGACCGCAGGTCGATATCGCCCGATTGGGAAACCGCAACTGCCTCGACGGGAGCCGGCGCAGGCTTTGCGACAGGCGTTTCGGCCTGCGCCTTCTCCCCAGCCTTACGCCACAACGCAAAACGCATCGCACACTCCCGCAGACGCCACGACTCTACCCGACCCGTTCCGATTACACTCCATTAAGGTTGCCGCTGGGTTAATCTGGCGGATTTGAGGCCGACAATGCTACTCGCAAAATACCGACGGTCATGTTTTGTTAACCATGAAAGTCCCTAATCGGAATCAAGATTTTCCCTGAAGGTTGTCCCATGCTCGGCGCACTCGCCGCCGTCTGTTGCCGTATTGCTGCGCCCGTTCTATCGGGCTGTATGCAGATGGCTGCCCTGGTCGGCGAAGGCAGGTTCTGAGCATGCCCGCGTCTGACAAGCCGCTGCGGATCCTGCACGCGACGCGTGCACCGGTGGGCGGCATCTTCCGCCACATCATCGATCTCGCCAACGGCCAGACCGACCGCGGCCATGAGGTCGGCATCATCGCCGACAGCCTCACCGGCGGCGAGCGCGCCGACAAGGCGCTGGCCGAGATTGCCCCTCGCCTCAAGCTCGGCGTGCACCGCATCGCCATCCACCGTGAACCACGGCCGACGGATCTCCTGGTCTGGCTGCGCTTCCGCAGCCTGATGCGCAAGCTGAGGCCGGATGTGATGCATGGACATGGCGCCAAGGCCGGCGCCTTTGTCCGCCTGCGCTCGCGCGCCGCCGACACCATTCGCATCTACACGCCCCATGGCGGCTCGCTTCACTACCCGCCCAATACCTTCAAGGGCGCGCTTTACAGCCGGCTCGAGCTCGCGCTGATGAACAGCACCGACCTGTTCCTGTTCGAAAGCGCGTTTGCGCGCGACACCTATCAGCGCGTGATCGGCACGCCAGAGGGACTGGTGCGCTGCGTATTCAATGGTGTCACCGCCAACGAGTTCGATCCTGTGCCGAAGGCCGAGGACGCCACCGACATCGTCTATGTCGGCGAGTTCCGCCGCATCAAGGGCGCCGACCTGCTGGTCGATGCGGTGGCGCGGCTGCATGCCGACGGCAAACCGGTCACCTTGACGCTCGCCGGCGACGGTGAGGAGATGTCGGCGCTGAGGGCGCAGGTCGAAAGGCTCGGGCTGTCGCATTCGGTGCGTTTCATCGGCCATGTCAAGGCGCGCTACGGCTTCTCCAAGGGCCGGCTCCTGGTCGTGCCCTCGCGCGGGGACTCCATGCCCTATGTCGTGATCGAGGCCGGCGCCGCTGGAATTCCGATGGTGGCCGCCAATGTCGGCGGCATTCCCGAAATTTTCGGAACCTACAACAACGCGCTGTTCGCGCCCGGCATCGTCGGCGCCATGGCGGATGCGATCAAGATCGCGATGGAGGATCCGGAAGCTGCGCTTTCGCGCGCCAAGGCGCTGCGCGAGCGCATCTTCCTGCACTTCTCGCAGAAAGCCATGGTCGAAGGCGTGCTGGCGGGCTATCGCGACGCTTTTGCTAATCATTAACCATCGTTTACCAAGCTAACCGTTTGTTCCGAATTGTCCTCTAAGCCGTGACTGTGGGGGATTCCGCCTCAACATGCGCGCACCTATGTGCACGTGGAAGCAGGGATTTGGACGATAGTGGAACCGATCAACGCACGCTTGATGCTGGATACCTCGACTTCCGCCGAGACGAAGACGGCCGAAGGCCAGCCGCCGGTCGAACGGCGGCGGCGGCTGTCGCAGGCCGCGTTGGCCGTCACCAATCAGAAGGTGCGACCGGCCTATTCGCCGATCGTGATCGCTGGCGCGGTGCGCGTGTTCGATTTCCTGCTGCTTGGCGTCGTCGGCGTTGGGATCTATCTCTATTATGTAATGCCGCTGTCCGGCTTCCACTGGCAATATGTCGCGGCGATCCTGGGCATGAATGCCGCCGCGGTGATCTGCTTCCAGGCCGCCGACATCTATCAGGTCCAGGTGTTCCGCGGCCAGCTCCGGCAGATGACCCGGATGATCTCGTCCTGGGCCTTCGTGTTCCTGCTGTTCATCGGCGCTTCGTTCTTCGCCAAGCTCGGCAGCGAAATCTCGCGGCTGTGGCTTTCCGCGTTCTTCTTCATCGGCCTTGCCGTGCTGATCACCGAGCGGTTGATCCTTCGCTCCCTGGTGCGCCGCTGGGCGCACCAGGGCCGGCTCGACCGCCGCACCGTGATCGTCGGCTCCGACACGAACGGCGAGCAGCTGATCGAAGCGCTCGCCCAACAGGATGACACCGACATTGACGTGCTCGGCGTGTTCGACGACCGCGACAGCCGCGCGCTCGACACCTGCTCCGGCAAGCCGAAGCTCGGCAAGGTCGACGACATCGTCGAATTCGCCCGACGCACCCGCGTCGACCTCGTGCTGTTCGCGCTGCCGATTTCGGCGGAGACGCGCATCCTCGAAATGCTGAAGAAGCTGTGGGTGCTGCCGGTCGATATCCGGCTGTCGGCGCATACCAACAAGCTGCGCTTCCGTCCCCGCTCCTATTCCTATCTCGGCGAGGTGCCGACGCTCGACGTGTTCGAAGCGCCGATCACCGACTGGGATCTGGTGATGAAATGGCTGTTCGACCACGTTGTCGGCTCGCTGGTCCTGCTCGCGGCGCTGCCGGTGATGGCGCTGGTCGCGCTCGCGATCAAGCTCGACAGCCCCGGCCCGGTGCTGTTCCGCCAGAAGCGGTTCGGCTTCAACAATGAGCGGATCGACGTCTACAAATTCCGCTCGCTCTACCACCACCAGGCCGATCCGACTGCGTCCAAGGTCGTGACCAAGGACGACCCGCGCGTCACCCGCGTCGGCCGCTTCATCCGCAAGACCAGCCTCGACGAGCTGCCGCAGCTGTTCAACGTCGTGTTCAAGAGCAACCTTTCGCTGGTTGGCCCGCGCCCCCATGCGGTGCAGGGCAAGCTGCAGACCCGGCTGTTCGACGAAGCCGTCGACGGCTATTTCGCCCGCCACCGCGTCAAGCCCGGCATCACCGGCTGGGCCCAGATCAACGGCTGGCGCGGCGAAATCGACAATGAAGAGAAGATCCAGAAGCGCGTCGAGTTCGACCTCTACTACATCGAGAACTGGTCGGCGCTGTTCGATACCTACATCCTCCTGAAGACGCCGCTGGCGCTTCTGACCAAGAATGAGAACGCGTACTGAGCGTTCGCTGTCGTTACGAGTTGCGTTGCGTGAGTTGACGAGTAGCCGATGGCCTATGCGGCAACAGCCGAAGGATCGTTCTCGCCGGTAACGGCGCCCGGTGTGCTGGCGCTGCAGCGGGCGCTGGTGTGGCTGGTCGGCGCGTCCGGCGCGATCGTCTTCATCGAGCCGAGCCCTTATGAGCTGGTCACGCTGCTCGCGGCGGTGCTGTTTTTTGCAACCGGCATGCGGCTGCGATTGGTCTTCATGCCGCTGCTGCTTTTGATCGTTGCCCTCAATGTCGGCTACAGCATCGGCGCCATCCCGTTGCTCGACGAATCCGACGTGTTCAGCTGGATCGCGACCTCCTGGTACATGGCGGTGACCGTGATCTTCCTCGCGATGGTGATCTCGGAAGATACCAGCGCTCGACTCGACATGCTACGCCGCGGACTCTTGGTCGGCGCCATGATCGCCTCGCTCGCCGGTATCGCCGGCTATTTCAATCTCGCTCCCGGCGGCCATGACCTGCTGACGCTCTATGAACGCGCGCGCGGCACCTTCAAGGACCCGAACGTGCTCGGCGCGTTCCTGATCCTGCCGGCGCTGTTCGCGCTGCAGGCCGTCGTCACCGCGCGTTTCTTCAAGGCTTTCCGCAATGCCATTGCCTTCGGCATCATGTCGCTTGCGATCCTGCTCGCCTTCTCCCGCGCCGCCTGGGGCGGGCTGATCCTGACATCGGCCTTCATGCTGGCGCTGATGGTGTTGACCAGCCAGACGCGCAGCGAGCGCTCGCGCATCGTTATCATGACCGTGATCGCCGCGCTCGGCGCGGTGCTGCTGCTCGCGGTGCTGCTGTCCTTCGACTCCATCGCCGAAATGTTCCAACAGCGCGCCAGCTTCGACCAGAGCTATGACGAAGGCCGCTTCGGCCGGTTCGGCCGCCACATCCTCGGCGCCGACATGGCGCTCGGCCTGCCGTTCGGCATCGGGCCGCTGCAGTTCCATCACTACTTTCCGGAAGATACCCACAACTCCTATCTCAACGCCTTCATGTCGGGCGGCTGGCTTTCCGGCATCTGTTATCCCGCACTCGTCTTCACCACGGTCATCCTCGGATTCAAACACATCTTCGTCCGCGTGCCCTGGCAGCGCGCCTATCTCGCGATCTTCGCCGCCTTCCTCGGCACCGTCGGCGAAAGCTTTATCATCGACACCGACCACTGGCGGCACTTCTGGATGATGCTGGGCGCCATGTGGGGCATGTTCGCCGCCGCACAGCCCTACAGGGCCGAGGCCGCGGCCGGACAACCGCTCACGGCGCCCGCGCAGGCTTCCTGATCGCCCTGGACTTGGCCTTCGGCGTCGCTTCCATCATCGTCTTCAACTGATTGGTTGCCCCTAGGATCGACTGGTAGCTTTCGGCCGCGTAGCGCAACAACACCTTCAACTCGGCATCGCTATAGCCCTCGCAGAGCTTGTCCATCGCGCGCTTCAAGAGCTCGAAGAAGCGGCCGATCTCCATCATCCGTTCCTCGACCGGAACGATGAACACCTTGCGGCGGTCCATCTCGTCGCGCTCGCGGCGCACGAAGCCGGCCTTCTCCAGCCGGTCGACCACGCCGGTAATCGCCCCTGTGGTGAGACCCGTCAGTTCCGCAAGCTTGCCCGCGGTCATGCGCCCCTCGAGGTTGACGAAATCGATGCAATCCATGTCGGCGCTCGATATCCCAGCGCGATCGGCCACGGTTTTCGCGAACATCGCCCCCTGCGAGGAAGCCTTCCGCATCGCATTCTCGAGTTCCTGCAGCAATGCCGCGCGCGTTTTCGTCCTTGACAAGGGTCCGCCCAATATCTTAGTTCATATATATCTTAGATGCTAAGATATTTAGCATCTGTGAAATTCTTATCCCCCTGCGACATCAGGAGCAAGCCATGACGAAACGATCCCGCAAGGCCCTCATCATCGGCGCCGGCATCGCCGGCCCCGTGACCGCCATCCTGCTCAAGCAGGCCGGTTTCGAGGCCGCGATCTACGAGGCCTTTCCCTATTCGACCGGCATCGGCGGCGGATTGCAGATCGCGCCAAACGGCATGCACGTCCTTGCCGAGATCGGCTTGGCCTCCGAATTGAAGCGCGGCGGCTCGATCTGCGAATCGATCGATTTCTTTTCCCAATCCGGCGCTCCGCTCGGCTCGGTCAACCGCAACATGGAACAACGCTTCGGCCAGCCCTCGGTGAGCATGCGCCGCGCCATGCTGAACGAGGCGATCGTGGACAAGGCCTGGTCTTCCTGCGTCGAGGTGCATTTTGAAAAGCGCCTGGCGCGCATCGAGGACCGTCCCGACCAGCCCATCGTCGCGCACTTCACCGACGGCTCCAGCGCCGAGGGCGACTTCCTGATCGGCGCCGACGGCGTGCATTCGGCCGTGCGCGGCCATGTCCTGCCTGACGGTCCAACCCCTACAGACACCGGTCTGGTCGGCTTCGGCGGCTTCGTGCCGAGGTCGCTGCTCGAAGCGGCAGGCAGCGGGCCGAGCCTTTCCATGACCTTCGGCCAGAGCGGCTTCTTCGGCTACGGCTATTGCAGCCCGGAGCCCGGCAACGGCGCGATGTGCTGGAGCACCCAGCCGGCCCACGGCATTGACGCGGCAACTTTCCGCGCCATGGATCAGGCCGCGCTGCGGCAGCATCTGAAGCGCTTCCACGCCGGCTGGCACGACCCGATCCCAAAACTCGTCGACGCGCTCGAGGAGATCATCGTCACCGCCACGCTTGACGTCGCGACGTTGCCGAACTGGTCGCGCGGGCGGACGCTTCTGATCGGAGACGCCGCGCACGCCACCAGTCCGCATGCCGGCCAGGGCGCCTCGATCGCGCTTGAAGATGCCTACCGGCTGGTGCGCGCGCTCGAGGGCGAACTCGAGACCGGCACAGCCTTCCAGAATTTCAAGCGCGAGCGGCGGCCGCGCGCGGAGCGGCTGGTCGCGCTTGCCCGGCGCAACGGCAACCAGAAGCGCGAGTTCGGCCGCGCCGGCGCCTGGATCCGCGACCACATGATCAAGGTCATGCTGCCGCTCAGCGCGCGCAGCCAGGACTGGATCTACGGCTACGACGTGCGCGATGTCAGGACTCCACCGCAAATGTCAGGCCGGCGTGATCGACTAGCCGCTTGATCAGCTTGTGCTGCATCGCTGCGCCCGGCGTCCAGATTCCCGCCGGCACGTCGGGCGCATCGCGCAACAGGCAGATCGCGCATTCGGAGATCATCTTGGACGTCGAGCCGTAGCCGGGATCGCGATCCCCCTTCACCGAGGCACGAGCCTGGCGGCTGTCGGGAGCGATCGCGACATAGAGGAGATCATAGAGCCCGTTCTCGCGCTCCTCCTTTGACGGCCCCTCGCCCGGCTTGGGGGCGGCCGAGGCCGCCATCCTGTTGTTGGCTGCCACGATGCGCTTGGCCATCGCCTCACCTTCCTCGCCGGGCCCGGCGATCTGCATCTCGTCGTAAACGAAGTCGCGTCCGTACGGGAAGCCCATCAGCATGTTGGAGCGATGCACATTGCGTGTGTTGATGTTCGCCATGAAAAACGGCGTCAACCACGTCTTCAGATCCTCGTCGAAGACCGGCTTGTTGCCCGGCGGCTGCTTCGGTCCAGCGAATCCCGGCGTCAGCGCGAAGGGATCGCGCACCAGCGCCAGCAAGCTCGGATCCTTTGCCGCGGCCTCGAAGATGGCCCTGCCGCTCGCGGCGGTGCCACCGGAAAACGTGCCCCTCATCTCCCGCACCCGGCCCTTGACGCGGGCAGCCGGCGCGCCAAACGCGCGCTTCGCCTCCTCCTGCACGAAGAAAGCGCCGAGCTCGAACGGCACTGAGTCGTAGCCGCACGAAAACATGATCCGCGCGCCCGAACGCTGCGCGGTGTCGAGATGCGCGTCGATGATCCGTCGCATCCAGGGGACCTCGCCGCACAGGTCGAAATAGTCGGTGCCCGAAGCCGCGCACGCCGCGACCAGTTCGTTGCCGTAGAGCAGATAGGGTCCGACCGTCGTTACCACCGACCGGGTCTGATCGATCATGGCCTTGACCGAGACGGGATCGTTGGCATCGGCGACGATCAAGGGGATATCCGCTGGCGCGCCGATCTCGTCGCGAACCGATTTGAGCTTGTCGAGGCTGCGACCCGCCATCGCCCATTTCAGCTCTTTGTCGTTCTTGTAGTGCGCGGCGAGATATTCGGCGACGAGCTGGCCGGTGAACCCGGTCGCGCCATAGACAACGATGTCGAACTTTTTCGCAGACTTCATTTCGATTCCTTCTCACTCCGTCGTTACGAGCGAAGCTTCGTAGGGGGCAAAGCGCAAGCGTGCCCACCATTCAGAATCACGCTGCCGATGGATGGTGGGCACGGCGCAAGTGCGCCTTTGCCCACCCTGCGACTGGATTCCTGGATCATTTCTTCCCGTAACTCACGCCCATGCCGGCGCGCACATCGGCTTGAATGCCGTAGGGCGCGATCGGATAGCGCAAACCGTTCTTGGCGAGCTGCTTCATCCCCACAATGGCCTTCGCGAGGTGCCCGGGCTTCAGCGCCATTAGCATCTCCTCATCGGGGACGCCACCATAGCGGCGCTCGGCAAAACAGGGCAGCGACAGGCTCGGCTCGCCGGTCTTCAGCGCCCGCCCCCACGAATCCGCGCACGCCGTCTCGCCGACCACGCCCCATTCGAACTTCTTGTAACCGGTATATTGCAGGCCGTTGATCAGGATAATCATCTGGCCCGGCGTCGCATAGACGAGACAGATGTCGGGCGGGTCGAGCCGGCCGCTTGCGAGCGGGCTCACCGCCATCGCCTGATAACGGCCGAACGGAACCACATCGAGCGCCTCCTGCCGCTTGCGTGCATCCTCCGCGGTGCCATGCCAGACGCCGACATAGTTCGCGCCCTCGAGCCATTTATCGTCCTGGGGGCTGAGCCCGATCACCGCGCGGCACTGCGCGCCCACGAGATCGTCGGCGGTGATGCCGACGGTCCAGCCGAGGCGCGAAGCCATGCTGACAATCTGGTCAGTGGTATGCACCGCATTCGGCCGGCGGATTTTCGCGATCGCCTCCATGTCCTCGACACGGGCAAACATCTTGATGGCCGTGACCGTCGTCTTCAGACGCAGCAGGTTGTTGAGATCGGCGACCATGCCGGCGAGGTCGAATTGTTCCGGTGTCTGCTGTTGCACGGCGTTGTCTCCCGAAGCGGCTTTGCGACGATCCTAGTGCCGCCGGGCTCGCCGGGGAAGAGAGTTCCTCTGCCATTGCGAGCCAACGGGTCCGCGCGAGCCGCGGCCCGATGACAGGCTCCGCGAAGCAATCCATATCGCCGCTTGCGTAACCATGGATTGCTTCCGCCTTCGCTCTTTGAGCTACGGCGGACAAGTCGTCGCTGCCGCTCCTCGCAATGACGAGCAACCACATTCCCGCGACATAATATGTATATGTCCGAGTTGTGCATCGTTCATGTCCCTCGGGAAAACAGAGGGCGCAGGGAAGGCCGGTGCTACGATCGCACCCGCAGCCTCGTGTGCAGTGTAGAAAGCACACGAGTAGTCACCACAGGTACGCCGCGAACAGGCCTTCCCTGCGCAATGGTTTTAACGGCTTATACGTGATCTCCCCGGTGTCCGGGCTTGTTAGCCACCGTCGCTTTGCGGATCATCACCGCAAAGCTTGAACCCAGCGTCGGGGGATCGGGACCACACGATTTCGCCGTCCGCTTCGCCTCACTCGTCCGGTGAAGCCCAAGCGTCCATCGCATCCCGCACCACGTTTCGTGACGATCTAGAAGCGCCCCTCTGTGGGCGCGGGACGGTCCACCATATACACCTGATCGCCACTTCTGAAAAACAGAATATTTTTCATTGCAGGACTTGACACGAATTCGGAAAATCAGCCCGACGGGCAAATCAGCGAGCGCGTCAAGCGGTAAGTTATGCAGGTTTGCGGCAAGGGACGTGAACCTACAAACTCACATTGACCAGCGGAAGTCTGCTTTGGTGCGAATTCCGGATTGAGAGTGGACATTGCGTCAGGTCCGAAAAGTGCCAGGCTACCTTTGATCGGACATTAGGGGCCAGACCTTTGCTGCCGTGCGCTTCCTGTTGACCTCATCAGCGCAACAAGGCGACCAGCGCGTCGAGCTGATCGAGAGTCTCCCGCATTCCGTGCTCCATCCCGGAGGCGATAGCGCCGTCCAACGCTTCCTTGCTGGGGAATAGCTGGTGCAGAGTGAGAAGCGTCCTGCCCTGGCTCTCCTCGAAGGTGGCGGTGACTACCGCCTCGCCCGCGTTGCGCATCCGCTCATAGAGCTGTGTGAGGACCAGCCGTGAGGGCGGGCTCACTTCTATATACCGTCCTGAAAACACCTCCGGCTTATTTGGGTCGCGTATGTTCCTCCCACGCGCAGGTCCGACTCGCACTCGAAGAGTGATACGCCGAAGGACGTGGGCGCCCACCACCGTTTCAAGAGCTCCGGCTTGGTCCATGCGTCGAAGACAATATGCGCCGGTCCATTGAACATGCGCGTGACGACCAGCTCACGGTCGGACGTCCGCTCCACGGTCGTTTCGTTTCTCACGGCGCCCTCACTTCTTGCCTGCAGCATCCGATTTGTCCTTTTGCCTGATTTCCTCGACGAGCTCGTCCAGTTGCCCGAACCGCTCTTCCCAGATGCACCGGTAGCGATCGAGCCATTTATGAAGTTGCTTCACAGGCTGCGCGCGTAGTCTGTAGAGCCGCTGCTGCGCGCGCGGCTCCGCCTCTACCAAACCCACAGCTTTGAGGACCGTGAGGTGCTGGGAAACCTGCGATTGCCTGAGCCCCAGCCGGCCACGGATGTCGTTCACCGATCGAGGTCCCGTGCGAAGCAGCTCGACGATTCGAAATCGATTGGGTTCGCCTAGCGCGGCAAGCGTCTCCGGGTTCATATCCATATATCATCATATACGAATATTCGTGTCAACGAATATATCGCGGCGGAAATCGACCGCGACGCACGCACGGGCACCTCGGCACGGACTCTCACAAGTAACTTCTGCGAGCGGATTTGACGCTTGCGGCGAATTCGCAAGCGAACGTCAAATCCAAAGCTCCACTAGAATCGATATTTTACCAGTGGGCCTCTAATTCCAACATTGGCAAAGGTGACCGCTGCAACGGGATGCGAATGTTGGAATTGGACCACTAGAGCATGATCCGGAAAAGTGTGTAGCGGTTTTCCCTCGCGACAAACGCGTAGCGTTTGCGCGGAGATCATGCTCAATCAAAAAGCTAAAGCGCGATGACGATTCAACCTAATCTCATCGCGCTTTAGTGCGAAACGGCGTTCGCCGCGTCGCGGATCGCAGCCACGGTTACTTCCGGGTGCGCGATCATGCTTGGATGGTCGCCGCCGGGAACGTGGTAGATCCTCGACTTGGCACGCGTCGCAAACTTGAGCTGGATGTCGGGCGGAATGACCTTGTCGGCGTCCCCTATGACGTACCAGGAGAGAATCGTCTTCCATCCCACAGCTTCCGGCGCTCTGTCCGTTAAGCAACGTGCTGCGAACGGGCGCTGCGTAGCGGCTAACCGCGCCGCGACATCCGCCGGTTCCGCAGATGCAAACACCGTTCCGAAGTACTCGCCTCAGTCAGCGGTGGCGGGGAGATCATTTCGGGTGAAGCCGGATCACTTGTGTCATTGGAGATTCGGTTGCGCGGCCCCATTGGTAGCTCATCAGCAAAACTACGATCACACTAGCGAACGCCGCCGTGCCAAGAACCCTACTTAGCAATGGCATCTTCTGCGACATTGCCCACCCCCCAGTCCGTCATCAAATAACCAATAGAAATCAAACATGCGTTTTAATATGGACGCAAGCCAGGATACGGAATAATCGGAAATCTTCCTCTCCTGCGCTGTTTTGGCGACAGGCAGCATGGGTTGTGCCCTACCGTCCAAGGGGGGCCAGCACTTAAGCGCAGCCTTTGCCATGCGGC
>DATMNV010000071.1:0-3090 GCA_035568535.1 Bradyrhizobium sp. | reverse complement strand
AAGCCGCACAACCTTCAAAAAGCCGATCTCAGAACACCAGATGATCCAATCCAAGCTCGCCGACATGGCCGTGGGCATAGACGCCGCCGCCTTGCTGGTTTATCGCGCTGCCTGGCAACACGATGCCACGGAGCGGAGCATATCGCTCGAAGCCGCGATCGCCAAACTTTTCTCGACAGAGACCGCCTTCGACATCATTGATGAGGCCGTGCAGATTTTTGGCGGCCTCGGCGTCGTACGCGGCACCACGGTCGAACGCCTGTTCCGGCACGCGCGGGCGTTTCGCATCTTCGATGGGACCAGCGAGATTCAGCGCCTGATCATCGCCCGAAATCTCTTTCAGCACCGCTAACCGCTGCTGGCCGCGGATCTAGACTAGGTCCGCGGATCGAGCGGATTGAGCTCGGCTTCCTGTAACGGCCGTTTGCGCAAGCCGAGTTTGACCGGCACATCATAGAGTCGGCCGGGCGCCAAACGACGATGGAGATGCCGCAGTCCCGGAACGATCACCCGGACAACCGGCACCTGAATGTCGGGCCGGGTCTGGTCGAGCACGAGGAAATCGAGCCCGAAGCGCCTGGCGAGCTTGACGCAAGCCAGCACCTGCTCGCGCCGATCGAGGCTTGCGAATCTCGACGGCCGCGCGCGCCGGACGGGCGCCTTGCCGTGCGGCAGCAGATAGGCCGTCTTGCGCAACGGCGCCGGCAACGCATCTCCGTCTTCGTCCGGTTGGCCGCCGGGACGATGCGTCATCCGATCGACTGTCAGCGATTGATTGAGCTTGGTTACCGCGCGAAGCGTTGCGATGCGCAGATCGAAGTGCGCGCCCGCCGCGAACCTGACGCAATCCCGCGCGTCCTTCTGCCAGTGCGCGACGGCGACGACGGCCGGAATGCCAAGGTCGCTGGTCACATCGAGCACCCACAGGCCGCGTCCCGTTGCGGCGTACCGGGCGCGCAAATCCAGAAGGTAATCGTCGCCTAGCTCATCGGGGTCGATCTCGGCGCGCCGCAAGCGATTGTACCACCAGATCGCGCAGGCATCGCGCTCGACCAGTTCGAGGAAACCGTGAATGATCGCTTCCTCGACCCTGTTGCCGGCTGCACAACCATTCGTGTCGGCACTGATCCCCTGATCGCCAGGCGCATCGTGAAAAAAATACAGGAGGCCGGTTGGAAGGTGCTTGAAGCGCTCGTCGCGCAGCGACCAGACCGGCGACCATTCCATCTCGGCCGACGGATCGAAGCGGCGCAATCCCTCGCCGGAGCGCGATGGGCGATCGCGGCCCTGCGCATGCTGCGCTTCGCTCAACAGCAGAATGTCGTTGGGAAGGATCGCGTCGCCCTCCGGGAAATCCGCAAATCTGCGGGTCGTTCTGATCTCGTCGCCCTGGAATATCCCGCAATAGCGCTCGACAGCCTGCATCAGAGCGCTTGCTTCACACTCTTCCGCGATGCTCCCCTTGCCGTAGCTGTCGCCGATCAGGCGGGCCTGCGGCGCATCAAGGGCTTCGGGACGCGGCGCAAAGTTGTGTCTTGCAAGAAAGCCCAAGTCCGCCGGCTGCTCGCTTTTGATCCGCTCGAGCTGCGACGCTACGCCGGTCAACGGACTTACATGCTTTCGAAATCGAGCGACCGTCTCGGCCGGCGCCACCGACCGATAGCCGCGGCTCGTCATGACCGCCCTTCCGCCGGCACGGAGCCTGATCGGTGCAGCCACGCGCGCCGGATCCCGCAATTCCCGGCTACCGCAAGACGGGCATTGCGGCCGGGCCGGCACATGGTGCCTGACGACCGTCGAAGCCAGCAAGTCGAGGCTGACGACATGCTGGTGCAAGTCGGTGCGAAATCCGCTGGCGACGGCCTTGACGATCTCGATCGCGGCGAGTCCGATTGCGCTTCGTGCGACCACGTTCTCGCCGAGCGGCGAGGCAACCACGCAGCGCGCCTCCTTGCGATCGAGAAACGCTTTGATCTGCCGGTTCCATTTCATGCGATCGGCAAGGCAAGTCCAGCAGGCGCTCTTTCCTGGGCTGAAAATCGGACCGGCCGGGGGAAAAACACCGGAAGGTTGCACCAGCAGCCATTCCTGCTTTTGCGCCAGCCGCTCGCGGTTGAAGTCCGCAAGCCTTCTATCGAGATAGTCGTCCACCAGAACAACGGTCAGGTCGGCGGAGTGATCGACGACGCGAACGCCGAATTCCAGCAACGTGGCGTCGAGTTCGCTCGCTCCGACCGCTGTCGTGATTGGCACGATTCGCACGCCGATCTTCGCGAGATTCTGCGCGGCGGATTCGGCGTCAAGCCCGAGGCTCGCCCAATAGCCTGCCGCCATGCCGTCAATCAGGTTCGCGGAAACGACAAAGCCGCGATCGAGCAGGCGCCTGAAGGCCTCGTCGATCTTGCCCGCAGGGAATTCACGGGAAAGCACGCCGACGATGGCTTCCCGACGCTCTCCTGCGCCTATGCGCGAAGCAAGCGCGCAGTAGAGTTCGCCCTGGAGAAAGACCTTCCGGGTCTCCGAATAGAGGCAGACGACATCGGGAGGCAGGACATAAACCGAAAAATTTGGCGAGAACCGGACCTCGCCACTGCCCTGCCGCTCTGATACCCGCGGAGACTCCGAAGGCCATGAAGGATCGTCAGGCGTCATCTGGCCAGCACGCGACCGCGGCCTTGCCGCCGCTTTGCTTCAACGTCGTGCATCTTCAAGAATCAAGACTCCTCCGCACGGGCCTGCAAGCCCAAAACAGCCGCACATCGAGCCGAAGAAGCTTCGATTAGGGGACGCCCACCGAACCCACGTACCAACCTGTGCTCGCGTCTATCATATAATCTCAGTCGCACCGGGCAAATATTGGAAGCTCCGGCGGCCGAAGGGATCGCCGGCGCACCGGCTCAGGTCTGCGACGTCAGACAAATATCTCCCATGAAGAGCGCATCGATGCCAGCCTTGCGGAAAGTGGCGATCGCGTGGGCAGGCGTGCATACGATCGGCTCGCTGTCGTTGAACGACGTGTTGAGAACGAGGGGCACGCCGGTTCGAGCGAAAAAATGCGAGATCAGCTCATGGAAGCGCGGGTTGGCTTCG
>DATMNV010000070.1:0-7535 GCA_035568535.1 Bradyrhizobium sp. | reverse complement strand
CGGATGTCGACGATGACGATGTTATCGTCCGAGGCGAGCTTGATGGCGTCGGCCGCGCTGACGGTTTCGATCTCGGCATTGGCCTCGTCGATCAGCGCCTTGATGCCGCGGTGAATGGTCTGGGGCATGGGCTCTCCCTTGTTTTTTGTTGGCGCGCCACGATGGCGCGCGAGGCGCGCACGTCAGCGCACCAGTTCCTTCATCGCGCCTTCGAGGCCTTCGATCGTGATCGGATACATGCGCTGCGAGAAGATCCGCCGGATGAGGGTGGTCGATTCCGAATAGTCCCAGTGCTTCTGCGCCACCGGATTAAGCCAGACCGCGTGCGGATAGGTGCGCACGATGCGGTCGAGCCAGACCGAGCCGGCCTCTTCATTGACATGCTCGACCGAGCCGCCGGGCACCATGATCTCGTAAGGCGAGATCGAGGCGTCGCCGACGAATACGATCTTGTAGTCGTGCGGATATTTGTGCAGCACGTCCCAGGTCGGCGTGCGGTCGGTGAAGCGCCGCCTGTTCTGCTTCCACACGCCTTCATAGAGGCAGTTGTGGAAGTAGAAATATTCCATGTGCTTGAATTCGGTCTTGGCCGCCGAGAACAATTCCTCGACCTGCTCGACATGGGAATCCATGGAGCCACCGATGTCGAAGAAGACCAATACCTTGACCGCGTTGCGCCGTTCGGGGCGCATGATCACATCGAGATAGCCGTGGTTCGCCGTCTCCTTGATCGTGGAATCGAGGTCGAGCTCGTCCGGCGCGCCGGTGCGCGCGAATCTACGCAAGCGGCGCAGCGCGATCTTGATGTTGCGGATGCCAAGCTCGACATTGCCGTCGAGATCCCTGAACTCGCGGCGGTCCCACACCTTCACCGCGCGGTTGTTGCGGTTCTTCTCCTGGCCGATGCGCACGCCTTCGGGATTGTAACCATGCGCGCCGAACGGCGAGGTGCCGGCGGTGCCGATCCATTTGCTGCCGCCCTGGTGCCGGCCCTTCTGCTCCTCGAGGCGCTTGCGCAGCGTCTCCATGAGCTTGTCCCAGCCCATGGCCTCGATCTGCTTTTTCTCTTCCTCGGTGAGATATTTCTCGGCGAGCTTCTTCAGCCACTCCTCGGGGATCTCCGCCTTGTCCATGGCTTCGAGCAGGTTCTCGAGGCCCTTGAACACGGTGCCGAAGACGCGGTCGAACTTGTCGAGATTGCGCTCGTCCTTCACCAGCGCGGCGCGCGACAGGTAATAGAAATTCTCCACCGTCTGCTCGGCGAGGTCGGCGTCGAGCGCCTCCATCAGCGTCAGATATTCACGCAAGGTCACGGGGACCTGGGCGTCGCGCAGCGAGGTGAAGAATTGCAGGAACATGCGCTTTAGATTGCCCGTCGCGCCGACAACGTCAAGGGCGGAAGCTGGCCTCGGAGACCTAGACCGGCAGGCTTTTTCATCTAGAATTGCGCCAACACAGCGTTTTGGCAGGGGGCATCTTCCATGGGCATCATCGCGGCACTCGTGATCGGTGCGATCGCCGGCTGGCTGGCCGGTCTGATCGTGCGCGGCGCCGGTTTCGGGCTGATCGGCAACATCGTGATCGGCATTTTGGGCGCGCTGGTCGCCAGCTGGATATTGCCGCAGCTCGGCGTCGTGCTCGCTGCCGGCACGCTGGGCTCGATCCTGGACGCCACCATCGGCGGTGTGATTATCCTCGTCATCCTATCCCTGGTCCGGCGCGCCTGACGCATCGCCCCATTCCCATAACAAGGCTGTTTTGGCCGATTTTTCCTGCTAAAGGCGGAGCAGAACCGCTGCGCCCGAAGGCCCCAACGAGGCAAGAATAGATGAAATTTACCGGCACCAAGGACTATGTCGCGACCGACGACCTCAAGATCGCCGTCAATGCCTCGATCGTGCTCGAGCGTCCGCTGCTCATCAAGGGCGAGCCCGGCACCGGCAAGACGGTGCTGGCCGAGGAAGTGGCAAAGGCGATCAATGCGCCGCTTATGACCTGGCACATCAAGTCGACCACCAAGGCGCAGCAGGGCCTCTACGAATACGACGCGGTCTCGCGCCTGCGCGACAGCCAGCTTGGCGATGCGCGGGTGTCCGACATCTCGAACTACATCAAGCGCGGCAAGCTGTGGGATGCCTTCACTTCCGAAAAGCGCCCGGTGCTGCTGATCGACGAGATCGACAAGGCCGACATCGAATTCCCGAACGATCTGTTGCTCGAGCTCGATCGCATGGAGTTCTTCGTCTACGAGACCGGTGAGAACATCAAGGCGAAGCTGCGCCCGATCGTGATGATCACCTCCAACAACGAGAAGGAACTGCCGGACGCCTTCCTGCGCCGCTGCTTCTTCCACTACATCAAGTTCCCCGACGCCGACACCATGAGCCGGATCGTCGACGTGCATTTCCCGAACATCAAGAGGCGCCTCGTGGAAGAGGCCCTGCGCATCTTCTTCGAAGTGCGCGAAGTGCCGGGGTTGAAGAAGAAGCCGTCGACCTCGGAGCTGCTCGACTGGCTGAAGCTCCTGCTCAACGAGGACATCTCCCCGGAGATGCTTAGGGAGCGCGACCCGCGCAAGCTGATCCCGCCGCTGCACGGCGCGCTGCTCAAGAATGAGCAGGACGTGCACCTGTTCGAGCGGCTGGCGTTCCTGAGCCGGCGCGAGGTGTGAACCTTCTCCCTCTCCCCGCAAGCGGGGAGAGGTGAAAAAAATCGCGACATCGAGCTGGAGCTAAGCCACAGCCGCTTCCGGAAGCATGACCGCCTCCATTGGCGCCTTGCCGCGGACCAGATCGCTCGCCTTGTCCGCGATCATCATCGTCGACGCATTGAGATTGGCCGAGATCATGCGCGGCATGATCGAGGCGTCGATCACGCGCAGCCCCTGCAGGCCATGGACGCGAAGCTGGTCGTCGACCACCGCCCAGGTGCTGTCGGCCGGCCCCATGCGGCAGGTGCAGCCCGGATGGAAGGTCGTGGTGCCGCGCTGCGTGGCGGCGGCCAGAAGCTCCTCGTCGCTCTGCACCTTCGGCCCGGGGAAATCCTCGTAATCGTAATAGGGCGCGAGCGGGTCTGACTTGAGCAGGCGGCGCGCGAGCTTCATCCCGGCGACGACGACACGGCGGTCGAGCTCGGCGGTGAGATAATTGGTCTGGATGATCGGCGGCGCAAAGGGATCGTTGGAGCGGATCCGCACATAGCCGCGGCTCTCCGGGCGCTGCTGCCATGATGCGACCGTCATGCCGGGCCGGTCCTCGAGCTGGCCCTGCACGCCTTCCTTGTAGCTCGCCGGCGTGAAGGTGAGCTGCAGGTCGGAGCTCTCCGTGGTCTCGCCGGAGTGCCAGAAGCAATAGACCATGGTCGGCGACAGCGAGAGCAGGCCGCGCCGCGTCGTCGCCCATTTCAGCGCCTCGACCCAGAGATGCCAGCCCTGCCGAAGCTCGTTGATGGTCTTGATGTTCTTCACCCGCGCGACCGAGCGCGGCGCGTAGTGATCCTGCAGGCCTTCGCCGACGCCCGGCAGCACATGGCGCACTTCGATGCCGTGCGACTTCAACAGCTCGGGCGAGCCGACGCCCGACAATTGCAGCAGCTGCGGTGAATTATAGGTGCCGCCGCACAGGATCACTTCCTTGTTGGCGCGCACCTCGACCGGCGTGCCGCCGCGCCCGCCCTTGAGGTAGCCCACGCCGACGGCGCGCTTGCCCTCGAAGATGATGTTGGTCGCATGTGCATGCGTTCGCACATGCACGTTCGGCCGCTTGCGCGCCGGATGCAGGAACGCGGTCGCGGCGCTGACGCGCAGCCCCTTCTGGATGGTGCGCTGGGCGTAGGACACGCCCTCCTGGATCTTGCCGTTGTAATCGGGATTGCGCGGGATACCGAGGCTCATCGCGCCGGCCATGAACGCCTCGCACAGCGGATCCCGCCAGTCCATGGTGGTGACGGTGAGGTTGCCGTCACGGCCCCGGAACGTGTCCTCGCCCTCGCCGACCCGCCGCTCCAGCCGCTTGAAGTAAGGCAGCACGTCGGCATAGCCCCAGCCGCGATTGCCCAGCTGCGCCCAGGTATCGAAATCCTGGCGCTGGCCGCGATTATAGATGTGGCCATTGATCGAGGACGAGCCGCCGAGCGTCTTGCCGCGCGGCGCGTAGATGCTGCGGCCGCCGGTATAGGGACCGGGCTCCTGCTGATAGGCCCAGTTGATGCTCTTCATGTGGAAGGTTTTGATGAAACCCGCCGGCAGATGGATGTAGGGATGCCAGTCGCGCGGACCTGCTTCGAGCACGCAGATGCTGGTGCCCGCGTCTTCGCTGAGGCGGTTGGCGAGCACGCTGCCGGCGGAACCGGAGCCAATGATCACATAATCGAACGTTTCCATATGCCCTGTCGTTTTTGTTTGCTGCGCGGCTATTCCCGCGGCTTGTCGTTGAGTTGATACGTCAAATGCGCCTTCACCGTCGGCCATTCGGTCGCGATGATGCTGAAGACCACAGTGTCGCGCAGCGTGCCGTTCGGCGCAATCTGGTGATTGCGCAAAATGCCATCCTGCTTGGCGCCCAGGCGCTCGATCGCGCGCCGGCTCTGATGATTGAAGAAATGCGTGCGGAACTCTACCGCGATGCAGTCGATCGCCTCGAAGGCATGTTGCAGCAGCAGCAATTTGCACTGCGTGTTGAGCGGGCTGCGCTGCACGCGCTTGGCATACCAGGTCGAGCCGATCTCGACCCGGCGGTTCGCCGCATCGACATTCATGTAGGTAGTCATGCCCGCGATCTTTCCGGCGGCATCGAATACCGTGAACGGCAGCATCGAGCCCGCCTTCTGCAAGCCGAGCCTGCGATCGATCTCCCTGGTCATGTCTTCGGGCTTCGGCACGAAAGTGTACCAGAGCATCCACAGCTCGCCGTCCTTGACGGCCTCGACCAGACCTGCGTGATGCTCATGCGACAGCGGCTCGAGCCGCGCATGCTCGCCGCGCAGGGTAACGGGATCAGGCCAGGGCATTAATGTCTCCTTCTCCACACGTCATTGCGAGGAGCGCAAGCGACGAAGCAATCCAGTCTATCATTTTGCGGCGGCATGGATTGCTTCGCTTCGCTCGCAATGACGCTTCACTTGTTCAGAAAATTCAGCGGCAGCCCCGGCCGCGACCAGTCCATCGCGATCAGTTCGCCCTTGCCGGAGAGCGTGATATACGCCGTCTTCAGCTCCGGTCCGCCGAAAGCGATGTTGGTGGTGACGCGGTCGCCGGTCGGCACCTGTTCGACCAGCGTCCCGTCCGGCGCGATCACGGAGATGCAGCCCGAGATCAGCGTGGCGACGCAGACATTGCCGTTCGCTTCGACGGCGAGCGAGTCGAACATCTGATAGCCGCCAAGACCCGCGATCGGCTTTCCCCGCTCGCCGCGATAGATTACGTCGCGCGGCTTGAGCATGCCAGGCTCGGAGATTTCATAGGCCCACAGCCGCGCGGTCGGCGTCTCCGCGACGTAGAAGGTGTTTTCGTCCGGCGAGAGCCCGATGCCGTTGGCGGGCAGCACGCCGAACACCACCTCGACGATCTCCTTCATGCCCGGCTTGAGATAGTAGACCGCGCCGACATCCATCTCGCGATGGCGCCGCTTGCCAAGGTCGGTGAACCACAGACCACCATGTTTGTCGAACACGAGGTCGTTCGGCCCGCGCAGGCCATGCTCGCCGCATTTGTCGACCACGGTCTCGACCTTGCGGCTTTGCAGATCGACGCGCTGGATCGAGCCGCCGCGATAATCATCCGGCTGCGGCCCCGGCATGATCATGTTGCGCGTCGGAATCCAGGTGAAGCCGCCATTGTTGCAAACATAGATCTTGCCGTCGGGGCCGAGCGCCGCACCGTTGGGGCCGCCGGGCATTTGCGCCACCACTTCCTTGCGGCCATCGGGATAAACCCGCGTCAGCCGCTGGCCGCGGATTTCGACCAGCACAACCGATCCGTCCGGCATGACGACCGGCCCTTCCGGAAATTCGAGATCGGTGGCGAGCACGCGAATATTGGCCATGGAAATCCTCCCGCTTCTTCTTGGCTGCAGGCGGATTCACGGAAAAAGCGCCCCCGCGCACGCAACAAATCGTTGCCTGCCGTTATGGCAAAGTGGCGGGGGCTTGCCAAGCAATCAGGTGCGGCCGCAAGGCTGCGTTGCGGCGCGGTTAGCTCTTGATCGGCACCCAGATCTCGAAGCCGCCATTGCCGGTCGCCGGATCGAACTTCTCGTCGTAACGCTCGAAGGTCGGCGCATCCGCCACCTTGTGGCCCGACGACGGCAGCCACTGATTCCAGATGGTGTTGATGGTGCCCCGAATCGTCGAGACGTGGTCGGTATGGGTGAACACCGCATAGCGCTGCTCGGGAATGCGGACACGGCTGAACTCGCGCGGCAGATCGGAGAAGTCGCCGACTTCAACGCCGGCGATGTAATCGAAATTGCCGGCATCGTCGCCGTTGCAGCAGACGCCATAGGCGACCGGCCCGATCCGGCCCGGGAGGTTCTGCAGATATTGATGGAAGCGTTGCCAGAGGCCGGGAATGCCGGCCCCGTTGTCCTGGCTGACGCGTTCGCCGAGGCCAGCGACCAGCATGGCTTTGCTAATCTCGAAACGCGGGGCTGCGATTTTGTCGAATGCGGTGGAATCCATACGGAGCGGCTCCTGAAGCTTGAGTTTATCGAGGCACGACGCGGCGCGAACCGCCTCGGGCGTGATGCCGAAATGGTCGCGGAACGCGCGGGTGAACGCTTCGTGAGAGCCATATTCCGCGTCCAGCGCTACATGCAGAATGTCGGGCGCGCCGGCCGCGAGCGCGCGCGCCGCCTCGGAGAGACGGCGGGCACGCACGTAGCGCATCACCGAAAACCCGGTCGCAGCGGCAAATGCCCGCACCATATGGAAGCGCGAGATGCCCGCGACATCGGAGATGTCGTCGAGCGTCATTGGGCCGGCGAGATGGCTTTCAATGTACCAAAGCGCCCTTTGCGCGGGATTCATGGATCAAGTTTCCCTCGAAGCAGGCACATCATGCGCGCCTTGCGGCCACCATGTTTGACAGTCCTTGCTGTTGCGCATCCAGAACCGAATAAATCCGCTCCGCGGAAAATAGCAGCAAATCGCTTGCTGGTAACAAGTTCCCAATCGTGCATACTGGAGGTGCATTCGATCCGACGGCTCACCAAGCTGCCCATAAGAAAAAGACTGCATGAGCCATCGGCCAAGCACGTCAGGGAGGACGATAAATGCACAGCCGTGTCTTTGAGGACGCCAAGAAAAACGTAGAGAAGACTGCAACGAAACTCGTGTTGGCCGTATTGCTCGCAACGGCACTTGCCGGAACGGCGCAGGCGCAAAAGAAATACGACCCGGGCGCGACCGACACCGAGATCAAGATCGGCAACATCATGCCCTATTCGGGCCCGGCGTCGGCTTATGCCACCATCGGCAAGACCGAGGCCGCCTATTTCAACAAGCTCAATTCCGAAGGCGGCATCAACGGCCGCAAGATC
>DATMNV010000069.1:0-2745 GCA_035568535.1 Bradyrhizobium sp. | reverse complement strand
TATCGCCCTGAGAGCCAAACGGAGGACGCCGCAGGTTTCGACGCAGCGATGAGGCGCGATATATGGAGCTGGGTGTATTTATTCCGATCGGCAACAACGGCTGGCTGATCTCGACCACATCGCCGCAATACAGGCCAAGCTTTGACCTGAATCGGGAAATCGTGGCTAAAGCCGAGCGCTTCGGCTTCGATTTCGCGATGTCGATGATCAAATTGCACGGCTTCGGCGGGCCGTCGCAGTTCTGGGACTACAATCTCGAATCGTTCACGCTAATGGCCGGGCTGGCGGCAGTGACATCGCGGATCCAGCTTTTCGCTACCTGCGCCGTTTTAACTCTGCCGCCGCCCATCGCCGCGCGGATGGCCGTGACTATCGATTCGATTTCGCACGGCCGCTTCGGCGTCAACATCATCTCAGGTTGGCAGCGGCGCGAGTATACGCAGATGGGGATTTGGCCCGGCAGCGAGCACTACAGCCGCCGCTACGAATACTGCGCCGAATATGTGACGATCATGCAGGACCTCTGGAAAACCGGCCGTTCCGATTTCAAGGGCGATTTCTTTCGGATGGACGACTGCCGCTGCCTGCCACTGCCGAGTGCGAAGATCCCGATCATCTGCGCCGCACAGAGCGACGCGGGCACCCGCTTTGCCGCGGAATACGGCGACTACAATTTCTGCGGCAGCGGGGGCGTCAATACCCCGACGCTGGTCGCGCCGAGCGTCGCGCGGTTGGTGCAGGCGACCCGCGAAACCGGCCACGACTGCGGCGCGCTGATCCTGCAGATGGTGATAGCCGATGAGACCGACGCAGCCGCGATGGCGAAATGGGAGCATTACAAAGCCGGCACTGACCATGAGGCGCTAGCTTGGCGCGACGCCCAGGCGGAGGACGATCCGAGCCGCGACCCTTATTCGCAGCCGCTTAAGCGCAAGACGCTTGGCATCGACAAACTGCCGACCAACCAGGGCGTTCTGGTCGGCTCGTACGCATCGGTCGCCGGCATGCTCGACGAATTGGCCGCCGTGCCCGGCGTCCGCGGCGTGATGCTGACCTTCGACGATTTCGTCATCGGCATGGAGCAGTTCGGCAGCCGTATCCTGCCTCTGCTAAAGTGCCGCGGCGAGACGCGCCGAGCTGCGTAGAGAAAGGATCGAGCGATGACGACGCACGCCGAGAACGAACTCCTGACACAGGTCGGACCGGGCACCCCGATGGGCGCGCTGATGCGGCAATACTGGATGCCGGCCTGCCTTTCGTCTGAGCTGATGGCGGATGGCGACCCTCTACGGCTGGCGTTGCTCGGCGAAAGGCTGATCGCGTTTCGCGATACCGACGGGAAAATCGGCATCTTCGACCATCGCTGCCCGCATCGCTGCGCCTCCCTCTTTTACGGCCGCAATGAGGAAGGTGGCTTGCGCTGCATCTATCACGGCTGGAAATTCGACACCGAAGGCAACTGCCTCGACATGCCAAATCTGCCGGCCGACCAGGAGTTTCGCGATAAGGTCAAGGCCCGCGCGTACCGCGCCGCGGAGCGCAACGGCATTGTCTACGTCTATATGGGCGAGCGCCAGGCCGCGCCCCCGCCGCTGCCGATGCTGGAAGCAATGTTGTGCCCGGCGGGCGAATTGAGCATCGTCTGCCGCCAGCGCGAGTGCAACTGGTTGCAGGCGCTGGAAGGCGACATCGACACCTCGCATTTTAGTTTCCTGCATACCGGCAAGATCAAGGCTGAGGATATCGATCCCGGTCACCTCGAACGCTTCCAGTTCACGGATCGCGCGCCGCGGTATCACGTGAAGCGGACCGATTGGGGAGCAATGTACGCCGCCTACCGGCCCGCAGAATCGGGCTATACCTATTATCGCTTCGCCCATTTCGCGATGCCGTTCTGGACTCTGTTTCCGAACGGACCAATAGCCGACAACATCATCGCCCAGGGCTGGGTGCCGATGGACGACACCCATACGATGGTTTTTACCTTCACCTGGACCCGCAAGACGCCGGTGATCGGCACGTTGAAGACCGGCGAACCCTTTCCACTGCTCGACCGGTTGATGCCGACGCTGCCGAACACCACCGACTGGTTCGGCCGCTGGCGGTCGGTGCAGAACAGTGAGAACGACTACCAGATCGACCGCAATGCCCAGCGCACCATCAGCTTTAGCGGTATTGCCGGCGTGTTCTCGCAAGACTCGGCCGTCACCGAGAGCATGGGTGCGATTACCGACCGCGCTCTCGAAACGCTGGCGCCGAGCGACGTGATGATCGCAACGACGCGACGACAGCTCCTCGACGCTGCTCGGGCGCTGCGCGAAACAGGCCGCGTGCCGCCGCTCGTCGATGATACCGAAACCGCGTTCGAGGCCCGCTCGGGAGACCTGATCGCACCGGAAAGTCAGCCTTGGCTCGAAGCCTATCAGGCGGCGATAAGGCAAGCGGTGCACGCCGCAATGCCGGTGGCAGCCGAGTAACCCTGAGAGCGGCGGTCGAGAGGTGCGAAACGGTCGAGATCCGGGCGGCGGTTATCGCCGGGTAGCCGCGGACTTAGCGGTTGCCGCAAGGCTTGGCGCGTCTGTATCCCAAGAGCAGGGTGACGGAAGGTATCAGTTGCCCTGGCCGACAAAGATCGATTTCTTCAGGATCGCATGGATGCCCCAATTGGCGTCGACGACCTGCGTCACGCCAAAATCGACCCCAACCGACATCAGCGAGATTGCTTCGTCCTCGGAGAGGCCCTTC
>DATMNV010000068.1:0-9841 GCA_035568535.1 Bradyrhizobium sp. | reverse complement strand
TTGGCCGGAATGAAGTTGTCGGCGTCGCCGAGATAGTTCGGCATGTAGAAGATGAAATAAGCGTAGAGCAGCAGGAACACCGAGACGCCGAACATGTCCTTGATGGTCGCGTGCGGCGTGAACGGCACCGAGTCCTTGTCGGTCTTGATGTCGAGGCCGTCAGGATTGTTCTGGCCGGCGACATGCAGTGCCCAGACGTGCAGCACGACCACGCCCGCGATCAGGAACGGCAGGAGGTAGTGCAGCGAGAAGAAGCGGTTCAGCGTCGGATTGCCGACCGAATAGCCGCCCCACAACAGCGTGACGATGCTCTCGCCGAAATAGGGAATGGCGGAGAACAGATTGGTGATGACGGTGGCGCCCCAGAAGCTCATCTGGCCCCACGGCAGCACATAGCCCATGAAGCCGGTCGCCATCATCAGGAGGTAGATGATGACGCCGAGGATCCAGAGCACCTCGCGCGGCTCCTTGTACGACCCGTAATAGAGGCCGCGGAACATATGGACGTAGACCGCGAAGAAGAACATCGACGCGCCGACGGCGTGCATGTTGCGGAGCAGCCAGCCGAAATTGACGTCGCGGACGATCAGCTCGACCGACTTGAAGGCGAGCTCGGAGTTCGGCGTGTAGTGCATCGCCAGAATTACGCCGGTCAGGATCTGCAAGCCCAGCATGAGCGACAGGATGGCGCCGAAGGTCCACCAATAGTTCAGGTTGCGCGGCGTCGGGTAAACCACGAACGAGGAATGCATGAGGCTCAAAATCGGCAGTCGCCGTTCGAACCACTGCAAGGCTGGATGGTTCGGCTTGTAGTCGGAGGGTCCGCTCATGATGCGATCCTGGAAGTAAAACGACGTGACGGCTCGAAGTCCCGGAGATGGCTCCGGGGCTCAGCCGATCTGGATTTTGGTGTCGGAAAGAAAGGCGTAGGGCGGGACGGGCAGATTGAGCGGCGCGGGTCCCTGGCGGATACGGCCGGAGGAGTCGTATTGCGAGCCGTGGCAGGGGCAGAAGAAGCCGTCGTAATTGCCCTCATACGCGATCGGGATGCAGCCGAGATGGGTGCAGATGCCGATCACGACCAGCCACTGGTCGTGGCCGTCCTTGACACGCGACTGGTCGGTCGCAGGATCCTTGAGGCTGTCGACCGGAACCGCGCGGGCCTCTTCGATCTGCTTCTTGGTCCGGTTCATGATGTAGATCGGCTTGCCGCGCCAGAACACCTTGATGTCCTGCCCTTGCGCAATCGGCGTCAGGTCGACCTCGATCGGCGCACCGGCCGCGATCGTCGAAGCGTCCGGATTCATCTGGGAGATAAAGGGCCAGAGCGAGGCCACTCCCCCTACCGCTGCGACCGCTCCGGTGGCAACGAAGAGGAAATCACGGCGTGTCGGCTGGTCAGCAGTCGCTGTCGTCACGATTCCAAACCTTTCTAAGCTCACAGCCGGTGGAACCGCCCCGGAGACGCCCAAAAACGTGACCAGGTGAGGCTGCCGGCGCCCGCGTCCCCCGCGGCGGCAGAGACCGCCTTTTTCGGCCAATTCGGCCAAGCAAGCAGTCCAGAATCGTTCTATTGGCACCCTTGCCGAAAGAGCGCAAGCCCACTAGCCGCCCGCGAGCGTGCAATGCACTAAATCAGCGCAGACCGTTGTTTTATTCATACATTCGCAAGGGGGCGATCAATGGAAATTGCTCTGTTTCAGCCGGACATCCCCCAAAACACCGGGACGATTCTGAGGCTCTGCGCCTGCCTGGATGTCGCCGCCCACATCATCGAGCCGGCCGGCTTTGCGGTCTCCGACCGGGCCTTCCGCCGTGCGGGCATGGATTATCTCGACCAGGTGCGGCTGATGCGCCACATATCCTGGGCCAAATTCGAGGAATGGCGGCGACAGACCGGCTGCCGGCTGGTTCTGTTCACGACCAAAGCCGCCACCTCCTATCTTGATTTTCGATATGGCACGTCGGACATCCTGCTTTTCGGGCGCGAAACCATAGGTGTGACGGATGCGGTCGTGGCGGCAGCCGACGCGCGGCTCAAGATCCCGATCAAGCCGGGTTTGCGCTCGCTCAATGTCGCCATGGCGGCCGCCATGGCAGTAGGTGAAGCGCTCAGGCAGACCGGTTCGGGCAATGAGTAAGGAGTTTTGGTGAGCTACGCGGTCAAGGAAATCTTTTTGACCCTGCAAGGCGAAGGCGCCCATGCGGGCCGCGCCGCCGTGTTTTGCCGGTTTGCCGGCTGTAACCTCTGGAGCGGCCGCGAGCAGGATCGCGCGACCGCGGTATGTCAATTCTGCGACACCGATTTTGTCGGGACGGACGGCACGCTCGGCGGACGCTACGCGAGCGCGGATGAGCTAGCCGACAAAATCGCGGCGCAATGGACCGGCGAGAACGCCAACCGCTACGTGGTGCTGACCGGCGGGGAGCCCATGCTGCAGGTCGACGCGCCCCTGGTCGAGGCCTTGCACGCGCGCGGCTTTGCCATTGGCGTCGAGACCAACGGCACCATCATGCCGCCCGAGGGGCTCGACTGGATCTGCGTCAGCCCCAAGGCCGGCGCTGATCTGGTCGTGCGCAACGGCCATGAGCTGAAGCTGGTGTTTCCGCAGGCCGAGGCCGCGCCGGAAAAATTCGCGGACCTCGCCTTCGAGCGCTTCTCGCTGCAGCCGATGGACGGTCCCGACGTGATCGAGAACACCGCCCTTGCGGTCGATTATTGCCTGAAGCATCCGCAATGGCGGCTCAGCCTGCAGACACACAAGACACTCGGCATCAGATAGGACCAGTCTTCATCACATGTGGGAATTGACGAAATCGTTCCGCTTCGAGGCGGCGCATGCGCTGTCCGGCACGACCTTTGGCGAGGCCAGCGAGGAGATTCACGGCCATTCGTTCCGCGCGGAGGTCACCGTGCGCGGCACGCCCGCCCCGGAAACCGGCATGGTGCTCGATCTCGGCGTGCTGGAGCGTCGCATCGCCGAAGTGCAGAAGACCCTCGATCACAAGCTGCTGAACAGGATCGAGGCGTTGGGGCCGCCGACACTGGAAAACCTGTCGCGCTTCATCTGGGAACAGCTGCAGCATGCAGGCAAAATCGCGCGCGTGAGCGTCCATCGCGACAGTTGCAACGAAAGCTGCACCTATTACGGATCGGAAGGTTAGGTGTCTTCATGGATATGTCTGTCATCGAGGATCGCAAGGCCCGCGCGCGAGGCTGGTTCGAGGTGCTGCGCGACGACATCTGCGCCGCCTTCGAACGGCTCGAGGATGAGGCACCTCGCGCGCTCTATCCGGGCAACGCGGGCCGCTTCGTCCGCACGCCCTGGGACCGCACCGACTCCACGGGCAAGCCGGGCGGCGGCGGCGTGATGTCGATGATGCATGGCCGGCTTTTCGAGAAGGTCGGCGTGCATTGCTCGACGGTGCACGGCGAATTTTCGCCCGAATTCCGCGGGCAGATTCAGGGCGCGTCGGAAGACCCGCGCTTCTGGACCTCCGGCATCTCGCTGATCGCGCATATGCAGAGCCCGCATGTGCCGGCCGTGCACATGAACACGCGCTTCGTCGTCACCACGAAATCCTGGTTCGGCGGCGGCTCGGACCTGACGCCGGTGCTGGATCGCCGCCGTACCCAGCAAGACCCGGATACGGTCGCCTTCCATGCCGCGATGAAATCCGCCTGTGACGCGCACGCGACAATCGCACCTTATGAAAAATACAAGAAATGGTGCGACGAATATTTTTACCTGCCGCACCGGAAAGAGCCGCGCGGCATCGGCGGCATCTTCTATGATCACCACGATTCCGGCGACTGGGATGCGGATTTTGCGTTCACGCAGAACGTCGGCCGTGCTTTTCTCAAGATCTATCCCGAGCTGGTCCGGCGCAATTTTGCGACGCCCTGGACCGAAGCCGACCGCGAGGAGCAGCTGGTCCGGCGCGGACGCTATGTCGAGTTCAACCTGCTCTATGACCGCGGTACCCTGTTCGGGCTCAAGACCGGCGGCAATATCAATTCCATCCTGTCGTCGATGCCGCCGGAAGTGAAATGGCCGTGAGCGCGATGCCGGAGCTGCCGCGCGCGATGTTGATCGACATGGATGACACCATCCTGTCGGCCTATGGGCGGCCGCAAGCGGCGTGGAACAGGATCGCAAGCGAATTTGCCGGTGAGCTCGCGCCGGCCTCGCCCGAGCAGGTCGCAGCGGCGGTGGCTGATTTCGCGCGCTATTTCTGGTCGACGGCGGAGGCCGCGTGGCGGCTGAAAATCATCGAAGCCAGGCGCGAGGTGGTCAAGGGCGGCTTTGCCGCGCTCGCCGCGACCGGCCAGGCTACTCTTCCTGATGATCTCGCGATCCGGATCGCCGACCGCTTCACCGCCTATCGCGAAGAAGAGATCTTCGTCTTCCCCGGCGCGCACGAGACGATCGATCGCCTGAAGGCGCTCGGCGTCAGGCTCGCGCTCGTCACCAACGGCGCCGCCGACACCCAGCGCGCCAAGGTCGAGCGTTTCGAGCTCGCGCACCGCTTCGACCACATCCAGATCGAAGGCGAACATGGCTTCGGCAAGCCGGAAGAGCGCGCCTATCACCACGCGATGGCCGCGCTCGGCGTCAGCGCGCCCGAGACCTGGATGATCGGCGACAATCTCGAATGGGAGGTCGAGGTGCCGCAGCGGCTCGGCATCTACGCGATCTGGATGGACGTGCATGGCGACGGCCTGCCCGAAGGCTCGACCGTGAAACCCGATCGCATCATCCGCTCGCTCACGGAGTTGTTGCCGGAACCCGTCTAAAGCGCGATGGTCTTAGGTTGAATCAACATCGCGCTTTAGCTTCTTGTTTGCGCATGATCTTTCCGAAAAACCGCTACACACGTTTCCGGATCATGCGCTAGCGCTTTCCGCGCGATCGCGGAATTCAACGCCCGGTCAAACCCGCGCGATATCATGCCCTATCGACACCGCGCTGGATGAAATCACAGATTGCACTAGTGTAGGCGCGCGCGACGGGGGCACGACCATGCCGGATTCGAACGATCAGCAACCGAAAAGCCAACCCGACAAAAGCCAACCTGGCAAAAGTCCCGAGCGCAGCCTCTGGGGACGCTTATTGGGCTTCGATTCCTGGCTGCACTCGGCGGCGAGCCTGTCCATCGTCACCGTGATCGCAGGCTGGTTCGGAACCTACATCCAATACCTCAATGCCTACGAACAGAAAGTCAGCGCAACTGCGCAGGCCGACATGAAGGATGCCACCGCGGCGTTTGTCGAGATTTCGGACGCCTATGGCGAAGTGCAGATGCTGCAGCAATTGATCTATTACAACTACGTCGCGGCCGCCGGCACATCGGACGCCGGCACCAGGGCGATGACGACGAAGGCCGGCCAGGACGCGCATCAGAACTATGCCAACGCGAGAAACGCGCTGCGGAAAAACACCAACATCTATGTCCGCAAGGCGGAGCTCTATATCGACTGGGCGAGCAATCTGGACCGCGATCCCGCCGGCACGACAGCCAATGACGGCGATCCCCTGACGGAGTCCCTGCTTGGCGACTATAATTTCGACTGCGACGCCAGCCAGAGTTTCCCGCACTACGAAGCCGCCGTCGAATACAATGAGGATGCCAGCCAGAAAGCCTGCCTCGCCCCGAACGAGACGCAAAAGCAGATCGCGATGGGGGCGAAGACCGTCTTCTGCGCCGCGGACGACAACGGCAGGATCGATCATTCGCGCCCCTCACGGGAGATCAACTGGCACAGCGCGAAGCATCATTTGCTGGTCATGCATTATTGCTTCGAGCTGACGCATGGCCAGATCACGACCGCGCGGATCTGGGCGTCGGGCAACGAGGTCAGCGATCAGAGGAAAAGCGACTTCCTGAGAAGCAAAGACACCTATCAAAACAGCCTCAATCACGAAGTCGTCCGGCTGGATGGTTTCCTGAGCCTTGTGATGTCGCAGCTTGAACGGATACGCGTGAAATACCGGCCGTCGAGCTTCTACTGCAACCTGCCGCTGATCAATTACGCCATCAGCGACCGATGCACGCCGGTCAGGATCGCGAAGGGTAGAATCTAGAGCATGATCCGGAAAAGTGTGTAGCGGTTTTCCCTCGCGACAAACGCGAAGCGTTTGCGCGGAGATCATGCTCAATCAAAAAGCTAACGCGCGATGACGATTCAACCTAATCTCATCGCGCTTTAGGCTCAGAACGAACCAGCGGCTTCATGCGGTCAGCCATCCAAACGCCCGGCGGAGGAATGCCGGGGCATCCTTTTCCACCGGCGTTCCGTGGGCCATCAGCACCTTTTCGGCGGGCCATGCGAGAATGTGTCCGAGAGCGTCACGCGCGGCGCGGCGGTTGGTAAAGGCGAGACGAAACTTGCGCGGCACCGACGGCTCGAGCCCTGCCATGAGGTCCAGTTTGGCCACCAAAGCTCGCCAGCCTGCGATCCGGTTGGCGGGAAGCTGCTGGAGCAGATCGGTAAAGAGCACGGTGGCGCTCCCAGCATGAAAGAACACCACCTCGGTCGTGATGAGGTTGCCGTGCATCAGAACCTGATCGATCTCCTCGGCCCAATCCGGGCTCGGCTCACATCCGAGGTCCGCATCAAAGACGATGTCCGCGCGTCTCTTTCGCAATCCCGGCGGGGCGTAGACCTTGGCTCCGGGATAGGCGCGCTTCCACTCCTGGAGAAACAAGTGATGAAGTGAATTGGGAGCAATGATGTGCCGCACTTCGCCGGCGGCATCCACCGCCGACCGCAAGCTGTCCGTGAGCTTGATCGGCGACCAGATGAAGAGGCTTCCATCTCGCAGTCTGACGACGGCCATGCGGGTGGGATAATGAAATCCGAAGACCGCGACGTCGGGACCATCCGCAATCCAGATCTCGCGGCCGAATTCCTTCAACATGCGCGCAGCGCTCTCATGCTATCAGCTGCCGCGCCGCCGCCGTGATCATGACCAGCCCGCCGGTGATGACGGCGGCATCCAGGATCGCGGTGTGGATGTGCACCGGCATGCGCTCGACAAAGGCTCTGGCGAGGAACGCGCCGGGCAGCCCGATGCCGCCGATCAGGAGGGCCAGGGCCAGCACCTGTGCGCTGACGACGCCGGCCAGGCCAAACACGGAAATCTTGATCACGCTGGTGACGACCGAGATCACCGCGTCGGTTGCGATCACGGCCGCGCCTTCGAGGCCTGCGGCCATCAACAGCGAGAGCAGGATCACCCCCGAGCCCGAGGTGCCGCCCACCACGACGCCATAGCCGATCGCGCCGGCGGCAAGGCCCGTGTCGCCGATGCGGACTGCGCGTCTGCGCAGCACGCGCCGGAGCGGCACGCTCAGCATGAGCATGCTGCCGATCACCAGCGCTGCGCCGGCGTTGGTGAGCCTGGTGTAGCCATAGGCGCCGAGCGCTGTCGTCACCGCCGCGCAGGCGATAACGATCAGCGCGCGGCGGCGGTCGAGGTAGCGGAAATAGGCCGTGCTGCGGCTCAGATTGGCAAAGATGGCGGATATCGCGATGATCGGCACCACCGGCTCGGCGCCGACCATCGGCACCAGCACCAGCGGCATCAGCGCGCCGGTGCCATAGCCGGCGAGCCCGCCGACGATCGAGGCAAACAGCGCCACGGCGGCGACCAGCAGAAGCTGCAGCAGGGAGATGTTGGCGAAGCCGGAAACGATGCTCAAGGTTTTGGATCGCGGGTAAGCCTTGCCACCGCCCGGTCGGCGATGGAAGCGAGCATGGCGGGCTCTAACGGAAAATCCGCAGCGAGCCAAGCATCTTCCGCCAACGTCAGCACATGGCCGAGTTGCGGGCCCTCCGGCACGCCGCGCGCGATGAAGTCGGCTGCCCGCAGCGGAAATTTCGGCGGCGTGAAGCGCTGCGGCAGCCGCGCCAACTTCATCCAGGGCGCGGGATCGCTGCCGCTGCCGGCGCGCGCCCAGGCCAGCATGAGGCGATCGCGGTAGCGCTCATCGCCGAGGCGATAAAGCCGCCGTTTGGCGCGCGCTTCGTCCATGCCGGGCATCCGCCACCAGCGATGGCCCATGGAATCCAGCGCCTTGGACTCGTTGTTCGACAGCCGCAGGCGCGTGGTCAGACGCCGCGCGTCCTCCGGAAGAGCAACCGCGAGCGCGGCCAGCCTTCTGATCGGATCGGCCTTCAGTCCCAGCGCACGCTCGGCCTCGATCATCGCGGCAAAGGTCCCGCTATAGGTGACGCCGCCCAGGATCATTTGCAGCAGGCCGCCGTCGGCCATCGCGATCACAGCGTCGACGGCGCCGCCGGTGACCAGCAGCTTCAGCATCTCCATGCGCACGCGCTCGGCCGACAGCGTCGACAGCCCGGCGCGGGCGAGGATGCAGGCGAGATAGCCGTCGCGGTCAAGCTCGCCCATGCCGAAGGCGGCGTGAAAGCGAAAGAAGCGCAGGATGCGCAAGTAATCCTCTTCGATGCGCGCCTTGGCCTCGCCGATGAAGCGCACGCGCCGTATCGCGATATCGTCGAGCCCGCCGACATAGTCATGCACGACGCCATCGGGGCCAACCGACAGCGCGTTGACGGTGAAGTCGCGCCGGCGCGCGTCGCCGACCCAGTCGCGCCCGAACGAGACCTTGGCCTTGCGGCCAAAGGTTTCGGTGTCCTCGCGCAGGGTCGTGACCTCGAACGGCTGGCCGTCGATCACCAGCGTCACAGTGCCGTGCTCGATGCCGGTCGGCACGCTCCGGATGCCGGCGGCTTTCGCGCGCCGCACCACTTCTTCCGGCAGCGCTGTCGTCGCGACGTCGATGTCGCCGATCGGAACGTTCAACAGCGCGTTACGCACCGCGCCGCCGACCACGCGCGCTTCCTCGCCACCGCTGTTCAGGAGCTTCAGCACGCGGGAGGTCGGACCGGAATTGAGCCAGGGCGCATCAAGAAGCGCCGGCTTGGTGTTCATTTCTCAACTCCGGGAACGAGCTTGCCGTTCTCGACATGGGCGGGGACATAGGTGGAATTCGGCAAACCGCCGGAGAATTGCGCAAGCAGGACCAGGCTGATGATGACGAGCAGCAGCGAGCCGATAACAAGTCTTGCGACCATCTGGATCGGCCAGGACGCGGGCGCGAGCACACCGGAACGCGTAGCCAACAGGAACAGCACATAGACCCCGAAAGGGATTAGAAAAATCCCGATCTCGGTGAGTGCCGGACGGATCATGTCAGGTAGATCCGCTCGTACAGCACGCGCAGGATGCCCGCGGTCGCGCCCCAGATGTAACGCTCCGCGAACGGCATCGCGTAGTAGGAACGCTCCATGCCGCGAAATTCCTTGCTGTGGATCTGATGGTTCGCCGGATTCATCAGGAAGGAGAGCGGTACTTCGAAGGCGTCGTCGACCTCGGAATGGTTGATGGTGAGCTTGAAGCCGGGTTTGACCCGCGCCACCGTCGGCAGGATGCGGAAGCCGAAGCCGGTGCCGTAGACGCCGAGATAGCCGATCGGATCGATGAAGGAGCGGTCGAGCCCCACTTCTTCGCAGGCCTCGCGCAGCGCGGCGTCAAGCGGCGTCTTGTCGGTCGCGTCGATCTTGCCGCCGGGAAAGGCGATTTGCCCGGCATGCTCGTTGAGATGCGCCGAGCGCTGGGTCAGCAGCACCGTCGGCTCCTTGTGATCGACCACGGGAATCAGCACCGCCGCGGGGCGCACCGGCTGCTCGCGCGCGATGATCTCCAGCATGCGGTCGGTGCCGGCATCGCCGCTTTCAGGGATGATGTTCGGATCGATAAGACCCGGCGGCACCTCGAATTTCAGCCGCGCGCGGGCGCGGTCATAAAACTCC
>DATMNV010000067.1:0-7179 GCA_035568535.1 Bradyrhizobium sp. | reverse complement strand
CAATGTAAAGATCGCGATCGGCGGCGGCATCAACGAGCCGCGCGACGCCCTGCTGACGATCCTCTACGGCCTGTTGACCAATCCAGATCAGCTTGACGCCGTGCGCGCAGGCGGCAAATGGCGCTCCGCCTTCGAGGAAGGAGTGCGGTGGGTGGCGCCGATCCAGGCGAGTTCACGGCTCGTTATGGAGGACACGGAGATTCGCGGCTGCTTGATCCCGAAGGGCGACACCGTGATGACGATCCAGGCGTCGGCCAATCGAGACGAGGACTTCTTCGAAGATGGCGAGAACTACAACGGGCTGCGCGAGCCCAATCCTCACCAGGCCTTCGGCAACGGCCCGCATCATTGCGCGGGCGCGCACCTGTCGCGGCGAACCGTTGGCGCCATCCTGCTGCCAATGCTGTTCGAGCGCTTCCCTAACATGACCTTGCTGGATCCCGCGAGCGTGCGCTGGCATGGATTCGGTTTCCGCGGCCCGCTCAATCTGCCGCTTCTCCTGCAGTAGGACCGGCGCGAGCGATAGGCATCGTTTATTTTGCCTCATCCGCTGCCCTGGATCATCCGCAATTCCCCCTAAGCAGCTTGCCGACGAGTTGCGGCAGGTTCTTTGCGTGGGTCACCTCTCGCCAGACCTGCTCGTCGCGCACGCTGACGAGCGCAAGGTGGGATCAGCTTAACTAGCTGTCCGCTAAACCGGCAGCAGCTCACCACGACCAAGAGCCATGCCACGGGGAACTGTCAGCCATCACCGCAGAGCCGTCACGGCGCGCGCCTTGCCCCTCGACTCCGCCCGGATTGTCATGTGGAATATTGCAGCAAAAATGCACATGGGGGTGATCCAATGGCAGAAGCTTCTGTTCTGGCCGCGCCGAGCGCGGATCTGGCGGACAACTCCCGCAAGGCAATCTGGGCCGCAGCGATCGGCAACCTGCTCGAGTGGTACGATTTCGGCGTCTATGCCTATCTCGCTGGGCTGATCGCGACAAAATTCTTCCCGAACAGCGATCCGACCGCCTCGCTGCTCGCCGCCTTCGCGGCCTATGGCGTCGGCTTCCTGGCGCGGCCGCTCGGCGGCATCGTAATCGGCCGCATCGGCGACACCAAAGGCCGCAAGACGGCGCTGGTGCTCACCATCTTCCTGATGGCGTTCGGCACGGTCGGGCTTGGCCTGTTGCCGTCCTATGAGGCGATCGGCGTCTGGGCGCCGACCCTGCTGGTCTGCTTGCGCATCGTGCAAGGGCTTGCGGCCGGCGGCGAATGGGGCACCTCGACCGCCTTCATGGTGGAATGGGCGCCGCAAAACCGCCGCGGCTTGTTCGGCAGTTTCCAGCAGGTCTCGACCGCCAGCGGCTCGTTGCTCGGCTCGGCCGTCGCCGCCATCATGACCTCGTCGATGAGTCAAGCGGCGATGCTCGACTGGGGCTGGCGCGTGCCGTTCCTGCTCGGCGTACTCTTGCTCTTCGTCGGCGCCTATCTGCGCCAGAACGTCGACGAGACGCCGTCCTATGAATCAAGCCGCAAGGCCGCCGCCGACCAGCCTGTTGTCGCCGGCTTTCCGCTCGGGGCTCTCGCGTTCGGCTTCACCATCTTCTGGACCGTCGCCTATTACACGCTGCTCGCCTGGATGCCGAGCTTCACCCAGCGCTTTGCCGGGCTGACGCCCTCGCAGGCGCTGTGGTCGAACACGATCGGCCTGATCGCCATGGTGATCGCGGTTCCGTTCTGGGGCGCGCTGTCGGACAAGGTCGGCCGCAAGCCGCTCCTGATGGCGAGCGCGATCAGCATCGGGCTGCTCTCCTATCCGTTGTTCTCGCTGATGACCAACGGCACCGGGCTCGCGCTGGTGATGCCGCTCCAGATCCTGCTCGGCATCCTGCTTGCGCTCTATTCGGGCGCGGGACCCGCGGCGATCTCGGAAATCTTCCCCACGCATCTACGCTCCACCTGGATGTCGAGCGGCTACGCGCTCTCGGTCGCCATCTTCGGCGGGTTCGCGCCGTTCATCGCGACCTGGCTGATCCAGGCCACGGGATCGCCGGTGTCGCCGACCTATCTCTATCTGTTGCCTTCGGCGGTGATCTCGCTGCTCGTGATCTGGAGCTTGAAGGAAACCGCTGGGACAAAACTGAGCTGATGTCGTGCGGCCTTTCCTCCCCTCCGCAACTCTTCCCCGCAAGGGGGTGGGAGCACACCTCCGTCGCCGTTCCAATTCAACCTGATCTCATCAAGCGTTAGAGAAGGCCCATGCTCATTCGGTTCGACGGACGCACCGCGATCGTAGCGGGAGCCGCGCGCGGCATCGGCCAGACCATCGCGCGATCGCTGGCCAATGACGGCGCGCGCGTCGTCGCCTGCGACCTGCTGGTCGATGACCTCGCCCCCATCGCGGGCCGCGTCGATGGCGGCGGCGAGATCATCGCTGCCAAGGTCGACGTCACCGATGAGGCCTCCATTGCCGAGGTCGTGCCCACCGCCGGCGGCGCCGATATCCTTGTCTATGTCGCGGGCGGCGTGCGCGGCCAGAGGCCCCGGCCGCTGGAAGAGGTGAGCGCGGACGATTTCGACGCCATCGTCGATGCCAACCTCAAGGGCGCGTTCCTGTTCATCAAGGCTGTCGCGCCCGGGATGAAGACAAAAGGCACCGGCCGCATTGTCACCATCTCGAGCCGCGCCGGCCTTGTCACCAGCCTTACCGGCATCCAGAGCTATCCCGCCGCCAAGCATGGACAGATCGGTCTGGTCAAACAGCTTGCCCAAGAGCTTGGGCCGTTCGGCATCACCGTGAATACGGTTGCGCCCGGCTTCATGGCGACCAGCCCCGATTACGAGCGGCAGTGGAACAGCTGGCCGACTGCGTTCCGCGATAATTTCGTCAACACGATTGCGATGCGACGCATGGGCGCGCCGCAGGACGTCGCCGATGCGGTGACGTTTCTCGCCTCCGACCACGCCTCTTGGATCACGGGGCAGACCATCCCCGTCACCGGCGGCCCGCTGTAACAAATCATTCGGGAGGACCATCATGAACGAGACGTCGAAGCTCGAACCTTTGCAGCTCGAACCCTGGCAATGGCCGGAAAAACATTGGCGCGGTCTGGTCAACCAGGTCCGCGCCGGCAAGACCTATCGGCCCAAGACCTGGAAGGGTGGTGCGCGATGCGCGTTCGCGCTGTCGTTCGATTCCGACCACGAGACCAACGAGCTGCGCGACGGCGGCAAATCGATCGGGCGCATGGCGTGGGGACAGTACGGTAATCGTGTCGGCGTCCCGAGCATTCTAAAGCTGCTTGCGAAGCACTCGGTGCCGGCGACCTTCTACGTGCCGGCCGTGTGTGCGCTGCTCTACCCCGACGAGCAGCGCCGCATCATCGCCGAAGGGCACGAGATCGGCATCCATTCCTGGATCCACGAGCTGAACTCGGTGCTCCCCTATGAGGCCGAAAAAGACCTGATGACGCGCGCGGCCGACGTGCTGGAGAAGACAACCAAGGTGCGGCCGGTCGGCGCGCGCACGGCGTCCTGGGATTTCTCGCCGCATACGCTGCGGATCACCAAGGAGGCCGGCCTGCTCTACGATTCCTCGCTGATGGCCGACGTCGATTGCTACGAGCTGCTCTTGGATGGCGAGCCAACCGGCGTCATCGAATTTCCGGTGGAATGGATCCGCGACGACGCGGTCTATTTCATGATGCACAGGTTCCAGGGCCTGCGTCCCTATACGCCGCCGTCGGATGTGTTCGATGTGTTCCGGCGCGAGTTCGAGGCGGCCTACGAGGAAGGCGGAATCTTCCAGCTCACCTGCCATCCGCACATGATCGGCTACCGCTCGCGGCTGTGGATCATCGAGGAGCTCATTCGCCTAGCCAAGGCGAAGGGCGACGTCTGGTGCGCAACGCATGCCGACGTGGTCCGCTACGCGCGCGACCACGCCGCCTGAGGCCTGCCCCATGACAAAGACGGCTCTCGTCACCGGCGGCGCGCGCGGCATCGGCCGCGCCTGTGCGCTGGCGCTTGCCGATTCCGGCTTCGACATCGCCCTCGTCGATCTCCTGGAGAAGGAGATGGCAGCAACCGCGCGCGATATCGAGGCGCGGGGCAAGCGCACGCTGACCTTTCAGGCCGATGTGAGCGATTTTGCCCGCGCGCATGTGATCGTCGAACAGATCAACGCGAAATGGGAACATCTCGACGTGCTCCTGAACAATGCGGGCGCGCCGAACCCAAAGCCGATTCTTGAAATCACCGAGGCGGAGTTCGACCGCACGATCGCAATCAATCTGAAGAGCTGCTTCAACTTCATTCACGCGGCCGCGCCGATCATGCTGAAGCAGGACACCGGCGGGCGGATCATCTCGATTTCATCCATCAACGCGCTGTCGGGCGGCGTGACCAGTGCCGTCAGCAAGCATGCCTATGCGGCAGCCAAGGCCGGAATCCTGGGCCTCACGCGGTCGCTCGCCAAGGAGCTCGGACCCAAAGTGTCGGTGAATGCGATCTGCCCGGGCATTATCGCCACCGACCTCTTGCGCGGTCTGCTTGGTCATCGGGAGGCAGAATTAACCGCAGGCATTGCCATGGGACGGGTCGGCACGCCTGAGGACGTCGCCAGCATCGTGCGCTATCTGGCCGTCGAGGCGCATATGTTCATGACCGGCCAGCATTTCGTGGTCGATGGATTTCAATGGAGCTGCTGAGCAGAGCTGCGCCCCGCTGCACTCGATGGCAAAAAAGAACTGATACCACTACTCCAACCCCAGCGCTCGACTTTCGCTCGCCGGCTTACAGTGACTTCGCGCCGCAATCGACATCCGGCGATGCAGGTGACGGTAACCGTTTCAACATCGAACCTGATGTCCGCCTTGGATGGGGAAGTTGGCCTCCACGCGGCTGAAGGTATACTGTCTTGTATGACTATCGAACTCGTTCTGCTCGCGGCAAGCATAGTCCTCGGCATCGTGCACATCATCATCGTGTCGCACCTGCAGAGCTGGCAGCGAGGCTATCGGTGGACTGCCAGCTCGAGGGAACACAGCGTTGCGCCGCTCACCGGCATTGCCGGAAGAGCTGAACGAGCACTTCGAAACTATCTTGAGACCTTTCCGTTCTTCGCCGCTGCAATTCTTGTCGTCACCGTGACGAACACCCACAGCTGGCTCACCGTGTGGGGAGCCCACTTCTACTTTTGGGGTCGCATCGTCTACGCCATCCTGTATGTGGCGGACCTGCCTCTAGCGCGTTCGCTCGTGTGGAACATCCCGACGATCGGCATCCTGATGAATGTTGCCGGGCTGTTCCTGAAATGACGGTTCCGGTCGCATGCCTTTAAGGTCGCAAACCAACCCAGATATCAATAGATTGCCCGCATGAAGAAGATCGGCTTTCTCTCGTTCGGGCACTGGACGCCTTCGTTGCAATCACAGACCTGCTCGGCCGCGGATACGCTCCTGCAATCCATCGAGCTTGCCGTCGCAGCCGAGGAGCTGGGCGCAGACGGGGCCTATTTCCGGGTCCATCATTTCGCCCGCCAGCTCGCCTCGCCATTTCCCTTGCTGGCTGCTGTCGGTGCGAAGACCAGCCGCATCGAAATCGGCACGGCGGTCATCGACATGCGCTACGAGAACCCACTCTATATGACCGAGGACGCGGGTGCGGCCGATCTGATCGCCGGCGGTCGGCTGCAGCTCGGCATCAGTCGAGGCTCGCCCGAGCAGGTGATCGATGGCTGGCGATATTTTGGCTATCAACCGGCCGAAGGCCAGACTGACGCCGACATGGGCCGGCGTCATGCGGAGGTCTTCTTCGACCTGCTGCGCGGTAAGGGCTTCGCCCAACCGAATCCACGACCCATGTTTCCAAATCCACCCGGCTTGCTGCGCCTCGAACCATATTCCGAAGGCCTGCGCGAGCGTATCTGGTGGGGTGCCGGCTCTAACGCTACAGCGATCTGGGCGGCGAAGCTCGGAATGAACTTGCAGAGCTCCACGCTCAAGACCGACGAAACTGGCGAACCCTTCCATGTGCAGCAGGCTGCCCAGATCCGGGCGTACCGCGCCGCCTGGAAGGAGGCCGGCCATACTCGCGAGCCCCGGGTCTCGGTCAGTCGCAGCATCTTGGCGCTCATGGATGATCGCGATCGCGCCTATTTCGGCAGCGGGCGCGAAGACGAGGACCAGATCGGATTCCTCGACCCGCGGACCCGGACGATCTTCGGCCGCAGCTATGCCGCGGAACCGGATGTACTTATCGAGCATTTAAGGAAGGACGATGCAATTGCCGAGGCCGATACCCTGCTCCTGACCGTTCCCAATCAACTGGGCGTCGCCTACAATGCGCACGTGATCGGGGCTATTCTGACCCACGTCGCACCCGCCCTCGGCTGGCGCTAACGACGCGGTTTGGCGTATCTCACCTAAAGGGAGTCAGACTTGAGCGTTGCCTTCACCAAGGAAGACAGTGCCGAAACTGCGTCGGAGACTCTCCTGCCCGACCGCCCGGTTTCACCTCACCCGAACCTTGTTACGGAAGCGGGATTGAAGGCTTTGGAATTTCAACTCCACCAGGCCCGCGAGGCGTATGAGACGGCGCAGAAGATCGAGGACGTCAACGAACGACGGCGGCAAGCGGCAATCCCCTTGCGCGATATGCGCTACTTTGCAGCGAGAGTTCGGACGGCTCAGGTCATCACCAATCCTACGTCAACCGACACCGTTGCCTTTGGGAGCACGGTGACCTTCAGACGCGACGATGGACGCGTGCAGAAATATCGTATCGTTGGAGAGGATGAAGCGGATCCCAAGGCTGGTTCTATTTCCTTCGTATCCCCGGTGGCAAGACTTCTGATGCGCAAGGCGGTTGGGGATGAAGTCAGCGCATCCGGTCAAAACCTTGAGATCATTTCGATCTCGTAGCGCGTCCCGCACCGTACGCCGCCGACGCTTGGAATGACCGCTTCGCGCCAACAACCGGACGTTCCCACAAGGACGCGATTTGGTGGAGTCGAGATGTGACGCGGTGGCTTTAGGCTGCACATATCTGTTTGATCCTCCTCCGAATTGATGGACACCTGTAGTAGGCTCGGAGAGCCAGGAGGTGTCGGATGGAAGGAAGTCGACGGCGGTCGTTTACAGACGACTACAAGCGGCAAGCGGTTGACTTGGTGGCTTCGAGCGGTCGATC
>DATMNV010000066.1:0-14164 GCA_035568535.1 Bradyrhizobium sp. | reverse complement strand
TATTGGAGCGGGTGAAGGGAATCGAACCCTCGTCATAAGCTTGGAAGGCTTCTGCTCTACCATTGAGCTACACCCGCGATTTGAAGGCCAAGTCAGCTCCAGGCCGCCCCTCGGCCGTCATTCGATCCTTACCTATATGCGCTGGCTATCCAAAGCGCCGCCCCTTTACACGAGTATAGGCCGAGCGAGACGCTGCGCCAACGCGTCACAACGTTGTAAGGTTGGCAGAACATGACGTTTGCGCCGGTTGTTTTCTGGCAGGCGCAGCCGCGGCGTCTGCTTCCAGACCGCCGATCTTCTCGCCGCCATGCAATCGGACTGGCCGCAGGCCGAGCGCGCTGAGCTGCTGGCGCTGTTCGGCGTTCCCCGCGCCATTCTGCCGATGGTGCTGGCCATGCCGATGGCGGCAATGTCGGCGGCGCGTGCGCCGGCATCGCGCCGCGCACTGCGCCAGGTTTCGACGGTCGTCGCCCACAAATCCTCCGGCTCGTGCTGGACCTCGCCGCCGGCGGGAAAGTGCTGCGGGAACTCGCGCTGGGCAACGGCGGCGACCGCGTGTCGGCCCGAAACAGCATGGCCCGCGGCGACGTCGTGCCTTGTTCGATGGGTAGGACATAGGACGCCACCCGCCCCTCCCGTCTGTCGTCGGAGAGCGCCGTAGACGCGGCGGTGGCCAGCGCAGCCGGCCGATCTTGCCGGTCCGCGTGACAAATTCCCTAGCAATTTTGGGATGAAGCGCCGCTGGAGAGCGTCTCTCGTCTTCGTTGCCGGACCCGACCCGTATGCGCTTCTTTGTTAGGTTCGGGTAATAGATTTCTAGCAACTTCGTCATAGAAACCGCGGGTTGGAGCAGGTGCGCCGTGTTCAACCAGCCCGCGGAGCAAGCCGCCCACACCGGCCGCTCGGGGGCCGCGCCGGCCGGTCATGGTTAACGATCCGGCCAGCGCCTGGACCAGCGGCGTTGCCGCCGGCGTGCCCGTCATTCCAGCCACGGATTATTTGGAAGCGATCGGCGACAGCAAGGAGACGGCCCCGGTGACAAGAGAAACAAGAAACAGCACACTTCGCCTTGCGGCGCGGTTCGCGCGGATGCGCGCGTTGTTCGCCTCCTTCCGCTCGAACACGCGCGCAAACGTCGCGGTCATCAGCGCCGTTTCCGCGCTCCCGCTCATCACCGCCATCGGCTGTGTGGTCGACTATACGACTGCGTCGATGATCCGCACCAAGCTGCAGGGGCAGCCGACGCGGCGACGCTCGCGTCGGTCTCCGCCAACTCGCCGCTGATGGCGACCGCCAAGGCGATGACCGGCAACGGCAACGTTTCCGGCGGCTCTACCGCCACGGTCAATTTCTTCAACTCGAATCTGACCGGGACGACCGGCTACACGACCCCGAGCCCGACCGCTAACGTGACCAAGACCGGCATGGTGATCAGCGCGACTTTGTCTTTTACCGCACAGGTCCCAACGTTTTTCCTCGGCGTGATCGGCTACAGGAACATTGCGATTTCCGGGACATCGACGTCGAGCTACAAGCTCCCGACCTACATTGATTTCTATGTGACGATCGACGTGTCCGGGTCGATGAGCTTCCCTTCCACCGCCAGCGAGCAGGCTCGGCTGCAAGCGGTCAATCCCGACAACATGACCGGCAGCAATGGCTATCCCAAGGGCTGCACGTTCGCCTGTCATGCGGCGCAGGGAGCTTGCCCGCAATCAGGAAATCCAGGCCAGGGACCATACCCCGCCGTCGGCACCTCAACGAATCCATCGCCGGGGGGATATTGCCAAGGATTTATCATTACCCGCCTGGGAACGACGCCGGTGTCCTTTGCATCCGGCAACAACTCCGCCAACGGCTTGAGGGTAAATTGGACCAATTCACAGGTCACCTCATGCCCCAATCCCGGCACCACGTCTTGCATCCAGTTGCGCGCCGACGCCGTCGGCTATGCCGTGAACCAATTGTTGTCGACCGCCAACAACAGCGAGCAGGTGACCAATCAATTCCGGGGCGGACTCTACCCGTTCATCGTCAATCTCTATTCCTACTTCCCGCTGACGACCAGCCTGATCGGTTCGGCGAACACCTCGGGCACCATCAACTACGCGGCCGCAAACCTCGCCACCTTGCTCGACACCGGCAACAATGCAAGCCTCGGCGCCGGCGGCACCCATTTCGAAAACGCCTTTACCAGCGTGAACAATCTCATCAGCTCGGTGGGGACCGGCGGCAGCACCTCCAACACCCTGCCCTACGTGTTTCTCATCACCGACGGCTCTCAGGATTGTCAGACCCAATGGAACGGGAGCTGGTCGGGAAACAACTCCGGATGCAGCCCGTATTACAATTCGTCAACCACGATCGACACGTCTAATTGCACCACACTCAAGAACCGCGGGATCACCATAGCGGTTCTCTACATTCCCTATCAGACCATCCAGAACCCGACCACCTTCTCCAACAGCGAAGACATCTACGCCAACAGCAACATTCCCAACATTCCGGGCGCGCTGCAGAGCTGCGCGTCGCCCAACTTTTACTATACGGCGAACACGCCGACGGACATCACCAGCGCACTGATCGCGATGTTCGAGCAAGCGGTGAGCACCGCTCACGTTACCAATTAACGCGTGAGTTTGATTTGAAGGGTTGTGCCTGCGCCTTGTCGCCGGCGTCCGCATCCTGGATCCGCTGCAAACAAAACGCGGCCGACCGAAGCCGGTCCCACCCCAGCGACCGTTGGATTTCTACCTGAACTCATCCCCCGCCTTGCCAGGAGGTCGCGTCAGCAGCTGTTGACGCCTGCCGTCGGGTACAGCACGCACTTGCTGCTGCGCGGGGTCGCGAACAGGTTGTCGGAAAGTGTAATATTCGCCGCGGTCGTGAAAAACCCGAACATCGGTGTATACTGGTAGCTCATCTCGCCGAAGATCAGGTAGCACGGATAAGAGCTGCAGGTGCCCAGGGTCCCAGGCGTGGTCACCGCCGACCCCCTCGAGCGCGCGCTGCCGCCGAGCGAGTAGCTCCAGCTTACCGTGGCAGTATTGGCGGCGGTGATTTTCACCTGCGAGACGGTGACGGTGAGGACGGACGTCGAGCTCGGATAGGGCGCGAGAATCACGGCTGCCGCCTCGGCAATCGATTGCAGGTCCGATGTCTGAACCGTCGTGTATTGATTGGTGATGGCGTCTATCGCGAACGTCGCCGAACGGATCTTCATGTAGATGGCGATCGCTCTTCCGGCGTCGAACGTGCCGAAGAACATCAGCGCCAGGACCGGCATCACGATAGCGAATTCGATCGCGGCAATAGCCCGCGTCGAAGCGACGAAACGCCGACAAAGGCGCGCCGGCCCCGGCATAATCAATAGGGCTCCACCCGGAAGGCGGAGATCCCCCATCATCTCCGCGGAGTTGTTGGGGAGGTTGGAAAGCACGAATCCCAGGGGCCCGCTGACCACGGACCATTGGTAGATCAGGCGCACGATAACGACTTGTCCGGGGGTGCCGGGATCGTACGACCAGCTGTTGGTCACCTGACCCTGTCCGTCGTAGTTCAATTGCGGCGTCGACGTAAACAACGGCCTGATCATCGGGCAAATGGAGTTCAGAAACTGACTCTGCGTCACGTTGCCGTTCTGGACTTGACCGGTCATGATCAGACGGCCGGCCTGCACAGCCGCGTTTTGCAGCGTCTGCTGCGCGAAAACGAAAACGCACGTCTGCAACACCGCTATCAGCATCGCCAGAAACGCCGGAGCGATCAGCGCGAATTCGACCGCGGTCGCGCCCTGCTGGGAGCGGCGGAAATGGGCAAGTTCCCGCGCGCAGCGCCGCAAATATCTTGCCAGATCTCGAACCATCGCCGGCTTGTCACGTTGCCGACCGCTTTCACGCCATGCGGCCGGAGGGTTCCGCCTCCGCGAGCGGGCGTCTCGGCTCAGCGGAATTTGCGGTTTGCGCCCTCGCCATTAAGCGAGAGGCATTGATTTTTCGTTGCCCGCAACGCAACCGATCACGGCTGCATCGTTAACCGCGCGTTGCGCAGAACAAAGAGGGCCGCGGACGGACGCTGCTATTGCTCGAGCACGAGCCGGCCGTCGCTGTATTCGAAGCGCCGCAGCCGCGACAGGAACGAAAGGCCGAGCAGGTTGTCGCTCAGCGCCCCATCGGGAAGGATGACGGCGGCGACGTCACGCACGATCAGATCGCCGACCTCGACCTTATCGAGGCGCGCCGGCGCGGCGCGCACGCTGCCATTCGCCGTCCGGACTTCGACGGTGAAATCGCGCTGCGCCGGATGGATGCCGAGCCGCGCCGCATCGCTCACGGTGAGCGCGATCACGGAGGCACCGGTATCGACCATGAAGTTGATCAGGCGGCCATCGACCCGCGCGTCGACGAGAAAATGCCCGCGCGCGTCGCGCGGCACGATTGTCGCGCGCGAGCCCGCAGCCGCGCTCGCGGCGGGCGCGGCCGGCCGCGCCGCCAAGGCTGCCGGCCCGGGCGCGCCTCCCGGGGGGTGGGCGTCGCGCCGCGTCAGATAGCTTGGGACCAGGGCGCCTAAGGCCAGCGCGAAGACGGCAAAGACGATGACAGAACGCATGAGCACGCCGGCTTTGTTTGCCCTATCTCAATCACGCGGCGGCGAATGACTCGCTAAATCACGGCGGCAGCGGCTGCATTTGCGCCGCGATGGTAAGCCGCCACCTAAGGAAATCGCCAGCATTTGAACGATCGGGCCGGCGCGCAGCCCGTGGGCGTTGGCCGACTCGGTGTCACGGATGGCAGCGCAGAAAGCCGGACCAATCGCAGTAGCCCGACCCGACCCGACAGCAGCCGAACGAAGCGTGCGAGCAGTAATAGAACTGATAGTCGGAGCCGCAATGGTCCGAGCAGTAGGAGCGACCGCCGTAGCCGTCGTAGCTGCAATGGTTGCGGAACCGCCGCGGCAGGGTTTGCGGGCTCTGCCAGTCCACCACGACAATGAGGCCGTTCGCGTCCGCCGCCCGAGGCATTCCCTCGTCGGCGCGGCCGATGGACAGCCAAGCCAAAGCGACCAACATGGCAAATACTAGGGTTCTCACCGTCTGCGCCACCCCGGCCGATCCGAAAAACGCGCGCCTGCGCCTGCTATATCAGATCGTCGACGCGACCGGAATTAACCTTCGCGCGCGCCGCCGGGGTCAGGCGACACGGCGGTCGCGCCGTCTGCCACCATTGCGAGCGGCGTTTCCCGCGTCGCGGCAGGCTCAACGAGCGACACGGCCTTCATCGCTTCCGCGGGCGTGACCGGCAGGTGCACGGTAAAGCGCGAGCCCGCGCCCTCCGCGCTTGTTACCTCCACGCGGCCGCGATGCAGGTCGGCCACCATCTTCACCAGATAGAGGCCAACGCCGGTGCCGACGATTCCAGAAACGTTGCCGCCGCGGTGGTAGCGTTCGAACAGCCGTTCCAGGTCGTTCGCGGGAATGCCAATGCCGCGGTCGGCGACGGCGACGACGACCTCGTCGACGCGCATCTCGGCTTCGACCTCGATTGCGCCGCCGCCCGGCGAGTATTTGACGGCATTGGACAGGAGATTGCTGAAGAGCTGATAGAGGAGCTTGGCGTCCCCGATCATCGGCATCGCCGCGCTTGACAGACGTTCCGCGATCTCGGCGCCCGGCACCATTTCGCGATGAAGCTGGCAGACCTCGCGCAGCAGCGCCGCCATGTCCATCTCGGCTGGATGGAAATAGAGGGTGGCGCCGCCGTCAAACAGCCGGGCGGAATTGAGCAAATTGTCGATCAGGTGGGTGAGCCGCAGCACCGCAGCGCGAATTTTTCCGGCGCGCTCGCCGATTTCAGCGGGCGGCAAGGTGTCCTTGGTCTTGATCAGACGCTGCGCATGGCCGTCGATGATGGTCAACGGGGTGCGGAATTCGTGCGAGGCCATGGACACGAAATTGCGCTGCAGCAGCGCGAGGCGCTGTTCCTGCGCCAGTTGCTCCTCGAGCATCGCCGCCTGGCGGGCCAGCGTCCGCTGGCTGCGCATCAGCTCGATCGCGTTGTTGCGAAACACGACGGCGGCCTGCGCCATCTCGCCGATTTCGTCGCGCCGGCCGGTCTCCGAGATGGTGATCTCGGTATCGTTGGCGGCGAGCCGGCGCATGCGGTCGGCGAGATGCAGCAGCGGGGCCGAGATTGAACGGCTGACATGGATGAGCGCGGCGACGACCATGACGGCGGCGATCGCCATGCTTAGGAGGATGAACCAGAACGCCTGGCGATAGGCCACGGCGAGGCGGTCGCTGGCGGCCCGGGCATTGGCGACGGCCCTGTCAGTGAGCTTGCTCAGCGTATCGCTTGCTGCCTCGTAGGCGGCCCGCGAGGAACCGGCATAGACCGCCTGCGCCTCCGCCTTGCGGTCGCCGCGCGAGAGCACCAGCATGCGGTTGACGATTTCCCGGTACTCGTTCCAGCGCTGCTTGAATCGGGCATAAAGCCCGTCCTCGGCCGCTTCGTGCCTGATCCGCTCGAAGCCGCGCTCGGCCTCGGCAATGGACCGGTCGAGCTTGGCCATCTCCCGTTCGGTCGCGGCCGTCTCCGACGCATCCGACGACAACAGGTTGCTGCCCTCGATGGCGCGGAAGTCGGAGGTGTAGTTGCTGAGGTCGCCGAGCGCGCGCGTGGTCGGCAGCCAGCGCTCGGCGACATCGGCCGAGAGCAGGTTGAAGTTGCTCAAGCGCCAGATGCTGAACAGGCCGAGGACGACAACCAGCAGAAAGAAAACCAGGAACACCGCGGCGAGGTGGAAACGGATCGAATGCGGCTGCGGCATGGGACTATCCCGTCGAGGGCCAGTCGCCGATCCTCCCTACGGGCCGCAGGGTGGAGGCATTCAATTGCGCCGGCCGCGTCCCGCCGGCACGTTGATTCCAGCAAGATTTGCTCTAACTTGCCGGCGTCCGGTAGCGCGCATGGCCGAATCGCACAAGAAGATTCTTTGCATCGAGGACGACCGCGAGACGGCGGCGCTGATCGCCGAGGAGCTGGTCGATCGCGGCTACGAGGTCACCGTGGCGCACGACGGGCGCGAAGGGCTCGCCGCCATTCTCAGGACCATGCCCGATCTGGTGCTTTCGGACATCAGCATGCCGGTAATGTCGGGCTTCGAGCTGCTGGAGCGCCTGATCGCGCTTGCGCCGCGGTTCTCGAAAATGCCGTTCGTATTTCTCACCGCGCTGACCGACCGGGACAACGAGCTCAGGGGCCGGCAGCTGGGCGCCGACGACTACGTCACCAAGCCGATCGATTTCGAGCTACTGGCGACCATCATCAGCGCGCGGCTCGCCGGCGTCGCGCGCACCGGGCTGTGGCCGAAAACCGTCGGATTGAACGACCGCGAGGTAGAGGTTTTGACCTGGGTGGCGCGCGGCAAGACTTCGGCGGAAATCGGGCAGATCATCGGCTTGACCAAGCGCACCGTCGATTTCCACATCGACAATGCGCGGGGCAAGCTCGGCGCCGCGACCCGCACCGAAGCGGTCATCAAGGCCACCACCGGCCGGCTGATCGAACCCTAGTCTAGCGCGGGTTTCACGCCGAACGCGCGATGCAAAGATGTCTACGCGTTTCCAAAAGGATTCGCGCCCCGGATCGATCCGTCACCACACGACGACGACCAGAATCAGCACAAACGGCACCGCCGCAAGCCCGAGATAGAGCCATGTGCGAAAAGCGCGGGCGTCTTTGGGGACGACGAAGAGCTGCGAAACGGCCCAGATGCACACCGCCAGGCCAAGCCCCAACCGGATGAGATCTCCGGGCGTCTCATAGGCTGTCCAGATGGTCTCGCTCTGAGGCATGCTGACGCGCAGCGTTACCAGGAGCAATGCGACGATGAACACGGTCCGCACAACCAGGCCTGCCAGGCGCAGACCGGGCGGAATCTTTGCGGCCGGTGAATTCGCCTCGTGAGGTGTATCACTCCGCAGCCAATCGAGCGGCATCCACGCCATGGCTTCGTCGCACCTTGGAGCGTCTTGAAAAGATATACGCCGCCGCCGTGCGGAAATAAAGATTGCACACATTATTTGGTGCAACGCATATAAAACGCGTGCGGTTTGTGCCTCAAATTCATATAAATGACGCGAAAACAGCCATTTTGCGTCGGTACTTTGTCTAGTGCCTGGGCGGCCTCTTGCCATACTCCGAGCACGGGCCGGGGTAACCCAACGCTCAGTGTTTCACGCGAAATGCGGTGCCGCTGATTCCCCCGGCGGTCTTTGCGGGCCCACCGATGGCGGCAGGAGCGTAGCCACGACGCGACGCGCCGGTTCCGCTGATCGCCGGCCGGCTCAAGACGGCTGAGGGGACGATCGGCGACGTGTGCAATTGCGGCTGATGGGAACTTTCAAGGGGCCCGGCAGGCTTTGCAAAGCCGGCGCCGCTTGTCCCGCCAACCGCCGGAAAGCGTACCGCTGGCATCGTTATGCGAGTTTCGCTCTCGCGCCCTGGTCGACCGGCAACTATGCCGATGGCATTGGGCTGAATTCGTTCAACCGGAACCGCGGGAGAGGTCCGCCGCCCCAGCAAATTCCGTGGCGCCATCGGCCTGCTCACCTTTGTCGTAACGCGTCCGGCGATCGGCCCCTGTTCCGCGGCCTGGCCTCCTCCAATCGCGGAGCCAGCAAGCAGAAGAGCTGCGAGAAGCAGCGGAAAAGCCCTCAAGTCACTTCGCGGCATCGTTCGCATCACCCATCGGTCTGCGGCGCCCCGGCTTCGGCGGCGGGCGCGGCGTCGCGTTCCCGACGCAGGAACAGCATCTGCAGCGCCGGCACGACCACGAGCAACATGATCGGCCCGATCAGCATGCCACCCACGATCACCGTGGCAAGCGGCCGTTGGACCTGGCTGCCGATGCCCGTGGAGATGGCGGCCGGCAACAGGCCGATGCAGGCTGACAGCGTCATCATCAGGATTGGCCGCGTTTGCTGTTCGACCGCTTGAAACATCGCCTCGGCCGGGGGGATGTTGGCTGACGCGACCCGATAGTAAGAGTTGATGATGAGAATGCCGCTCATCACTGAAACGCCGAACAACGAGATGAAGCCGATTGTCGCCGAAATGCTGAAATCCAGTCCGGAAACGTAGAGGGCAATGAGGCCGCCGGAGACGGCGAACGGGAGCCCGAGCAGAGCCAGCATGCTGTCGCGCCACGAGTTGAACAATCCATAGAGCAGCACGAGAATGAGGACGAAGGTAACCGGCAGGATGATGGCGAGCCGTTTCTTCGCCTGCTGCAACCATTCGAACTCACCGGCCCAATCGACCCGATAGCCGGTCGGCAATTTCAAGGCGCTGTTGATCCGCTCCTGGGCTTCCGCCACGGCGCTGGCAAGGTCGCGCCCGCGCACGCTGAATTTGATCGGCACGAAGCGCTGATTGCGCTCGCGAAAGATGTAGGACGCGCCGGTATCAAGCGTGATCGAGGCAAGGTCGCTCAAAGGGATATACGCGTTGCCATTGGTGCCTTGAACGCCGACCTTGAGATTGCGTACCTCATCGATGCTGTTGCGGTATTCGGGGGCGAGCCGGACGACGACGCTGAATTGGCGGTCGGATTCCAGGAGAGTTGTAGCCGTCGTCCCGCCCAGGGCGGCTTGAACGACGCTGTTGACGTCGTTGACGCTGAGACCATAGCGCGCGGCCTTGGCGCGATCGACCACGATGTTCAGGTTGGGCTGGCCGAGCACCCAGAATGCGCCAAGGTCGGTGATTCCCGGCACCTTGGCCATTTCGCGGATCGCGACGCGCGCCAACTGTTCCAGGGTCGCGAGATCGGGACCAATGATCTTGATCGAGTTGGCGCCTTTGACGCCGGAGAGCCCCTCCTCCACGTTGTCCTGGATGTACTGCGAAAAATTAAAGTCGACGCCGACGAATTCCTTGGCAAATTCTTCCTGCAGCTGGTCGATCAGCTTTTCCTTGGTAAGCCCTGCGGGCCATTCTTCGAAGGGCTTCAACGGGACAAAAAATTCCGCATTGAAGAAGCCCGCCGCGTCGCTGCCGTTGTCGGGACGGCCGTGCTGGGAAACGACCGTCACGACTTCGGGATGGCGCAGCAGGATTTCCCGGATTTTACTGACGAACGGCATGCCGGCTTCCAACGAGATGGTCGGCGGCATGGTGGCGCGAATCCACAGATTGCCTTCCTCGAGCGTCGGCAGGAATTCACTGCCCAGGCGCGAGCCAACGAAAACGCTGACCAGGAGAAACACTCCGCCGATCGCTATCGTGATTGCGGTGTTGCGCAGCGACCAGCGCAGCACCGGCGTGTATACCCAACGCAACCCGCGCACGACGATCGTTTCCGCCTCCGCCAGATGCTCCGGGAGCAGCAACGAAGCGAGGCAGGGCGTCACGGTGAAGGTCGCCAGCAGCGCCCCGATCAACGCGTAAGCATAAGTGCGCGCCATCGGGCTGAAGATCTGGCCTTCGACCCCTTGCATGGTGAACAGCGGAATGAACGCCGCGACGATGATCGCCGTCGAAAAAAACACCGCCCGGTCGATCTGCAGCGCACTGATCAGGATGAGCCGCAGCCGATCGGTCCAGGCCGGGCCTTTCGACAGATCGGAGGTGCGCGTGGGATCGGCTCCCCAGCGCTCCTCGGCGAGGCTGCGCAGCAGTCGCTGCCTTTCCTCCGGCCGTGATTGGAAATTCCGGTAGATGTTCTCGACCAGGATCACGGCGGCGTCGACAATGATGCCGAAATCGACCGCCCCGACTGACAGCAGGTTGGCGTCCTCCCCGCGCAGCACCAGGATGATGATGCTGAAAAACAGCGCGAAGGGGATGTTGGCGCCGACGATAATTGCGCTGCGCAGATCGCCAAGGAAGACCCATTGAATAAAGAAGATCAGCAGGCACCCAAAGATGAGGTTGTGCAGGACTGTGCTGGTGGTGACGCTGACGAGCTGGGTGCGGTCGTAGAATGGGACCAGCTTGACCCCCGGCGGAAGGCTTCCATCGCTGTTGATTTTCTGAATCTCGGAGCGCACGCGCGCCACCACGTCATTGGTGTGCAGGGTGCGGTTCATGATGACGATTGCGGCGACCACGTCGTCCTGGTGATCACGGCCGGCCTTCCCGAGCCGCGGCACATGGCCGACCGTCACCTTGGCGACGTCCTTCACAAAGATCGGCACGCCGTTTGTCTGCGAAAGCAGGACGTTTTCGATGTCCGCGACCTTGTAACCCTGGGTCAGGTCGGCGGCGCCGCCGCTGTCCATGAGACCGACGCCGCGGATGTTGACCGACTGCTGGCCCATGTTGATGGTGCGGCCGCCCACATTGACATTGGCGTTGCCGATGGCGCTGATCACCTGGGGCAGAGTGACGTTGTAGGCGTCGAGTTTGTGCAGATTGACCTCGACGTCATATTCCTTCGTGGTCCCGCCCCAGGTGTTGAGCTGGACCACGCCGGGCACCGTCAGGAGTCGCCGCTGCAATATCCAGTCCTGAACGGTGCGCAGATTGGTCAATCCAAAATGCTGCGGTCCGGTCACCTGATAACGGTAGATTTCACCGACCAGGCTGGTGGCCTGGATTTGCGGGGTGACGTTATTCGGCAGGTTGACGTTCTGCTGGAGGTTGATGGCGGTCTGCGTCAGCGCGAAATAGTAGTCAACGCCGTAGTAGAAGGTCACGCGCACGAATGAGAGGCCATAGAACGAGGTCGAGCGGATGACGTCTACGCCGGGCGTCGGGGCAAGACCGACCTCGATCGGAATCGTGTAGTAGCGCTCCATCTCCTCGGCCGACAGGCCGGGAGCCTGGGCGGTGATTTCCAGGATGACCGGCGCCGGATTCGGATAAGCCTCGATGTTCAGTTTGGTAAATGCGAACAGGCCGGCGGCCAGGAACACCAGCAGTCCCAGCAGGACAAGCGGGCGGCGCGTCAGCCCGAATGTGAGAAGCCCTTTGAGCACGGCTGGTATCTCGCTCCGACGTCAGGCATCTCGGCCGCCATTCGCGGCCGGCGTCGCGCGGCTCATTGCGAGGCCGTGGCGAGCGCATTGCTCAGGAACAGCGCACCCTCGGTGGCGGTGAGTTCGCCGAGTTGCACGCCCTCGACAATCTGTCGGTAGCCGTCGTGCTGTGCGCCGATCTTGACCGTGCGCCGCGTGAAGCGCCGGCGATCGGCGGTGATCCACACGGTCATCGTGCCGTCGCCTTCGCGCACGACGCCGTCGGCCGGGACGCCGGGCGAGCGCACTGGCTGGCCGAGGCGGATGACGAAATTGGCGAACATCCCCGACCGCAACTCATGCTGCGGATCGCTGATCACGGAGCGGACCATCACGCGGCGCGTGTTGGCATCGACGCTCGCGCCGATCGTGGTGATCTTGCCGTCGAACACACGGCCGGGAAATGCGGCAAGCGTGACGCGCACCTCCTGGCCGACACGGAACGCCGGGCTGTCCGCCTCGGCGACCTCGGCCAGCATCCACATCGTGTCGATGTCGGCGATGCTGAACGGCGCCGGGGCATTGGCCGGCTGCACGAACAAGCCCGGCGCCGCATTGCGCGCCGTGACCCGACCGCTGATCGGGCTCGGCACGACCAGCGTCGGGTCGGCGCTGCGCTCGGCGATGATGCGGTCGATCTCGGCGTCGGTCTTGCCGAAGAGGCGCACTGCGTCGCGCCCCGCCCGCAGATTGCCTTCGGCGGTCTGCTGGTCGGAGGTCGCCTGGTCGAGCTCGCGCTGCGATATCGCCAGCGTCTTGTAGAGCTCGCGGAGCCGCGCCAGGTTGCGCGTGGTGAATTCCCGCACGCCGGCCGCGGCAATCAGGGTGGACTCAGCCTGCAGCAGATCGGGGCTGTCGATGGTGAACAGGGTCTGCCCCTTCTTCACGTCATCGCCGACTGCGGCGTAGAGGGCGATGATGCGCCCCTGGTAGGGCGTAAACACCTGCACCGCCATGTCCTCGTCGAAATCGATGCTGCCGACCGCCTCCTTCTCGACGGGAAAGTCGCGCTCTTCGACCGGCTCGACCTTCACGTATGCCAGCTGGGCATCCGACAAGTCGACGCTGTCGCGCTCGCGTGCGGCGGGCACGCCGGATGCATCGCCCGGCGCGGCGTTGGCGTTCGCCGCCGTCGCCAGGTCGGGCCTTGCCGCAGCGCTCCAGCGCCATCCCCCGTAGGCGAAGAGCATGGCAGCGACGGCCACGCCCATGAGCATGACCGCAGCCCGGCTGTTGGTTACGGGAAGCGCCATTCGATCAACCGCTTTCCGGACGGAAATTCGCGCGACAAGGCCTTCGCCCGGCGCCGCCGTCTACTGTGATTAATCGCAGGCGTCCGAACTAACTTACGACTTCGATAATCGGACCACTGGCATCAATCATAGTCGCCTGTACGAGTCATGACAGTTGACCCCCGAGATATGCACCGGTTTTCGCCGGCTTGAGCCGGCGGCCGTGTGCTGCGAACGACCCCTCCCGCGGGCAGATCTCGCCGCCGCCGGCCTGCCGCGCGCCCGGGCCAGGCGCTGTGATTGATCACAGTTCAATCGCGGGGTTGAATATTCGATAGTGTGGCGCACTAATCACAGCCAATACCTGCCGGATCGGAAATAATGCCAGGCTGCGGTCGGAAAAGTGGTGGGGCGTTCGATCGTTTCTCCGTCAGTTGCCACAGTAGTGTCGGTTGCAGATGTCCGGCCCGTCGGTCAGGTGGTTGAACGCGGGTGCCGCCGCTCTCGCCGCCTCGATGCTTTTGGCGGGTTGCGCGGTCGGTCCGGACTTCCTCCATCCGGCGGCGCCCGAGGACGCCGGCTACACCCAGGAGCCGCTGGCGCCGCGCACCGCATCGACCGATGCACCGACCGGCCAGCCGCAGCGCTTCGCCAAGGGCCGCGACGTTCCGGCGCGATGGTGGGCGCGGTTCAAATCGCCCGCGCTCAACGCGCTGATCGAACGCGCGCTGGACAACAATCCGACGCTGCAATCGGCGATCGCCACGCTGCGCGCCGCCAGGGAGCAGGTTTACGCCCAGGAGGGTAAGTTCTTCCCGCTGGTCCAGGCCAACTTCAATCCGACCTACCAGCGCACGTCCACCGCCCTGACGCCGATCCCGGCATCGGGCGCCAACATCTTCGCGCTCCATAC
>DATMNV010000065.1:0-74150 GCA_035568535.1 Bradyrhizobium sp. | reverse complement strand
ACAAGTCGCTGTTAGAGCACATGATTGACTCGATGTCGGATTTTGCGGCGAGGGCAAAAAAGACCGCCAAAAAGGTCAAGCGGACAACCAAATCGTCAGCCGCTCGAAAGGCAGTCGACAAGAACAAGAGGGCCAAGAAGGTGGCGAAGAAGACGACAAGGTCGCCGCTGATGCGTCCAAGGGGGCGCCCCGGTAGTCTGTCAGCCGAGGCCGCAAGAAACACGCATTGGCCCGCCGCTACGGCGCGGCGGGTAACGGCCAATCTATTTGAGCGGCTTCAATCCCTCATAGGCGCGCATTAACTGGTCCCTGATTTCACGCGCTCGCTCCTCAGTTAGTCTCGCTGCTACGCCTTGCTGCATTTTAGCGGGACGCTGAGTCTTCCGGTCCCCAACCATCCATGAGCCCGCCACCCTTCCTTTCCGAAAGACGAAGCGCGGCAGATGGGGCTCGGGCTCTTCTTTCATCTCGCCTTCGAAATCCTCGCCGACTTTGGCATCCTCTCGACTTTCGCGACCGCGGCCAAGTCGCTCGGGAGGTCGGCATGAACGTGCTCAAATTCCCCTATAACGCCAGCCGTCGCGTGCACTCCCGCAACCCGCGGCGATCGAAGAACGGCACGTCAGAAGAACGAGCGGCCAAAGCGGCAGAAGCCGCCGTCGCATTGTCGCCCGCGGCGAACGTTACGACGGTTTCGGGCGAGAGCTATATTCAGCTCCGCTCATTATTGGATCAGGAGTTTAGCGACAAGATCGATCGACTCGACCCGCTCGAGCGCAGATACCTTGAAGGTTATATTCAAGGTTTGGTCGACAGGAGGCCCAAGCAATGAGGGCCGACCGGCGGGAAGAACGGGCAAGGTTCAATGCCGAGATCAGGTGGCGGATTGATCTTGTCGCAGCCGACTGCGGCCTGCCACGCTCGGCAGTCGCATGGGTAAGGGGGCGGCTGAGGCACCAAGATTTGGTGCTGTTCGCGCAAGAGCATAGCGTTGCGATCGATTGGCTGATTTGCGGCACCCTCACCGGACTTGCACGGACGATCGTCGCGAGGCGAACAAGAAGCGCCGGCGCCGATTCCGGAAGCGTCACCGGCAGCGGCTGGCTGCACATACCCACCGGCTGAGGCGGTGACACGGCACTTGTGAGTGTCCTGTGGATAAGCAGTGCAAATCTGCGGCACCAGAACATACGAACGGCTCCAGTCCTGGCGGCAGGCTGGAGCCGTAAGTTTTTGGTTAGAATAATTAAATCCCGGGATGGTTGCGGGTTTGGCCCCCTTGCGCCCCCGTTCCATTTGAGCGTGACGCACGCTGCAGTGGTTGTGGAGTCAAAATGGTGGCTCGATAGAGCGGAACCTTCCCGGAGTTGCATCCAGGACACATACCCCTTTGCGGCTCGGAGGGCGCAATCGCGGGGCGCGGGGCTTCGGTCCCGCGCTTTTCCCGGACTGCTGATCAGTGATCGCGGGTCTACGCCCCGACTATCGATGCGTCGATAAAGTGAGCCGACGAACGCGACGCCGAGGCCGCTCGCGCCTCTTGACGAGTGCCCGCACCGCGACGCGCACCTTCGATCTGCAGCTCGCCATTGCCACCCTCCGATTACCCGCCCCAGCTTTATGTCGAGATTGGAACGGATCCGAACGATTCCGGTAGTGTATGGCGGCAACAGGGCGGTCCTTTTTGAGAAGAGGTCCGCCGCCGCGCCGCCGGACTCGCCCATGCGGTGGCCCGGATCGCCCGGCCTTCTCAGCCCGCGGCCCAAACCCGCACCAGCGGCCTCCATCGACTCGGCAAAGAGCTATCAGGGCCAGGCGTCCCCGGAGCTCTCGCGGTAACCGGCCGTCAACCCGCCAGCGCTATCTTGGCATCGTCGCGGATTTGTATCGCGTACCGCGACAAACAGGCTTACAGGCAGACTTGACCCGCCGGCCAAAACCGGCGGTTTTTCCTTTTGGATGGCCGAGCAGCACTTAGCGGGAAATCACGCTTGTCGCCGCTTGCTCTAGGACCTGCGTGTAGCGCCCATCATTGTATTGAGAGTCGACGACATAAAGGACGGCCGCGGCGATGAGTGCGGCAGCAATGGCTTTCATCAAATGCCTCCCGCTCGAATCGAAAATTAATTCGCAACTTTAGCCCAGACATCGCGCCGTAAGTGCGAAAAGCGTGGGGCTTTTCGGGCCCGCACTCTCAATTTCGCGGATGACGTTTCTTTGGGGCGGGCGCCGGGCTTGGCGGAGGGACTTTTGCGGGATCTACAAACGGATGGAATTGCTGCCCGCTGCAACCGTCGAAATCAGCTGAATAGCGCGACTGAACGTATGTGTCCTTGAAGAAGGCGGAGTAAGTCCACCCTTGCGGCCCTGTGGGGGCCGTACCCCGAATGCACACCATCCAGGAGTTGGACGAAATCGAAGGCGCCCTGAGCAAGTCCGTGACCTCTATCGGAGGAAGGAAATGTGCGTCGCTGATGGCCGTGCGTATTCCGGCCAACAGGTTTGCAGCGTCGGGTTGCGGCGAAGGTTCCGGTGAAGCGGCTTCCGAAACAGACGAGTAAGCGCCTAGGCACAGACACGACAAAAGCAGGATCACACGTGGCATTGGAACGTCCGGCGGGGCTTCGGTCCTCGCGCTCACGCCGCCGATAAAGGTTTCGAGTCCGCCGCTTCAACCCGGCGGGTTTCTTCTTTTGATTTGGCGGATTCGGCAGCCCGTTGATCCTGCCCTTCAAGTTCTTGCTTTTTCGCAGGGACCGGCCGCGCAAATTTGGCCGCCCATCGCTGTTCGAACTTTCTTTCAAAGTCCAGAGGAACGTCACACATAAGCCGATCCGGGTTTGAGGTCCTACCCCCGGTGCTACGACCTTAACACACAAAGTCCCTCTAAAGGTCCTAAATGTGCCCGCGAGGAATCAGCGTCGGCCGCCTAAGCGACGCAAAAGATCGACCCGCCTTCCGAGCCTGCCAGCCAACCCCGCACCACCGGCCTCCGTAGACTCGGAAAAGGGCTATTCCCCGCCGGTCAAAACCAGCGGGTTTTTCTATTTCGAGCCTGGCGGGGATATCCCCAGTCGACCACACACGGCCACCATCTGCCGCTGCAGCGCACCTAACCGTGCTGCTGTGCTTTACGCATTGCTGTCGCTGTTGGAATGGCAGCCGCAAAGGATTATTCTTTTGGAAGAGTCTGCATAAAGGAGTGCGCCTATGCGTCTCCACATCGATCGCAACCACCTTGACGGAAATCTGATCGCCCTAGTGGTGATCACTCTGCTGATCGCCATCGCGATGGTCTACTAGAAATCGTCCGGTATCACCCGCTCCGGATAACGGCGGCAGTCCGACGCTGGCGAGCAAGGGTGTGCCGTAGACTCAGCGCGGGCCGCCGCCATGCGTTGGCAGTGATCGGCCGGCACCTGACAGCCTGCAGAAACCGGACTCACCAGCGGCCTTCCTCGAGTCTGGGCGGCCCGCTTGGCAGGGCTTCGGCCCCGCGTTTCTTCGCGCTTGCGCCAAGTCAGCTAGCCCTACATAATCCAAGGTATGGAACAGACTAACAAAATCGCAGGACTTCTTGTCTTCTTTGGAGCGGCGGTGGTCGCGGCGATGATACTTGCATATTTCGCCCACGATGAGCTTGGAATGCGTCTTTACACCATTCGAGACGATGCCCTTGTGTCAGCTCTTCTATGCTGCGGCATGTTTGTAATAGCGCTCTTCTCAAGTCGGTCCGACAAGCGCAAATAGGAAAAGTCTGGCCCGCCCGGCCGAGGCTCGAAACTAATCGGGGCCGCGGCGCCAATGCTGGGCGGCCCGATTCGTTTTCAGCGGCCGGCCCTCACTCCGGAGCCCGCCCGCCCCAACCGCACCAGTGGCCTCCGTGGGGCCGTGCTCGGTAGCGGACCTTGCCGATGGCGATAGTGGGTGGGTGCTTACCGGATGCTTACCCGTCCCAGATATTGCCGACAATTTACATCACCACATAAGCTAGATTTGTCCAATCATTTGCGCGCGATACCAGTCGCCGATCTCGCTCGCGGTCATCAACGCGACCCCGTCATGGCCAATGACATAATCGAGCAGGGCTTCCAGATATTTGATGCGGTGCGGCACGCCGGTGATGTAGGGGTGGATCGAAATCGCCATGACCCGCGGATTGTCCGCGCCTTCCAGATACAGCCGGTCGAATTGATCGGTGCAGCGTTTCAGGAATTGCTCGGACGGCAAATGCTGCAGCGCGTGGATGACGATGTCGTTGGTCTCGACCGAGTAGGGAATGGACGTGATGGTGCCGTGCGGCGTTGCGATGTCCTGCGGCAGGTCGTCGATCACCCAGTCCGCGACATATTCGATGCCGTTGAGGCGCAGCAGGTCGAGGGTTGCGTCGGTTTCCGTCAGGCCCGGACTTTCCCAGGACCGCGGAACCTTGCCGGCAAATTTCGCGATGGTGTCGACCGCGCGCTTGATCGCGTCGGCCTGGTTGTCGAGCTTGTGCATCGGGCCCTGCACGAAGCCGTGTCCCATGAATTCGAAGCCGGCTTCCAGCGCGGCGGAGGCGACGCGCGGATAGGAATTGCAGACATTGGCGTTCAGCGCCAGCGTCACCGGGATTCTGCGGTCGGTCAGCGCCTTGAACTGCCGCCAGAAGCCGGCGCGCATGCCGTATTCGTGCCAAGACCAGTTCGGCACGTCGGGCAATAGCGGCTGTCCCATCGGCGGGCTCAGGACGACGCGCGGCATCGCGTTCTCGATCCGCCATTCCTCGACATTCAGGATGACCCAAACCGCAAGCTTCTTGCCGCCGGGCAGCTTGAGCTTCGGCCGATCGACCTGGGCCTGATACGGAATGCGATCGCTGAGCGCCACGGCGTTTCCTCTTGCAATTAGCCCGCCGGTTATTCCGCGGCGTTGGATCGGCTCGATATTCCGGCGTTGACGCGCGGCATGACCTTTTCGGCCATCAGGATCATCGACTGCCGACCCAGCTCGCGGTCCTTCCAGTCCTTGCCCGCGTAAAGCAGCGTGCCGAATTTACCCACCTCGTCCTGGAACGCCAGTATCTGATCGGCTACGCTTTCCGGCGTTCCCCAGATGATCAGCCGTTCGCAGATCGACTCCAGCGTGACTTCATCGTCGGGCTGGTCTCGACGGGTCTTGAACAGCTCGATGCGGCCGTTCTTCTTCAATTTGGTGAACAGCGAACGATAGTAATAGACATATGGCCCATCCGGATCGGTGGCATAGGCTCTGGCGGTAGCGGCGTCCTTGGCGACAAATACGCTCTTGGCAACCCGCCAGTTGGCGGCGTCGGCGGCGCGGCCAATGCGTTCGCAACCTTCGACATATCTAGGCCAGTGGCTCTTCACCCAGGCCGGCATCAGGAAGTTGGCCGAGATCGGGTCCCAGCCGCGCGCGGCCGCTTCGGTGACGCCCTTCGAAAATGGCGCGACGGCGGTGACGACAATCGGCGGATGCGGCCGCTGCAGCGGGCGCGCAATGATGCCCTGACCGATATCCTGCATCAGGGTCTGTTCGGTTGAAATCTTCCAATATTTGCCGGCGATGTTGTAGGGCGGATCGCTCGCCCAGATATCCTGCACCTGGTTGATCGCCTCGAGGAACATCGCATTGCGATCGGCATCGAGATTTCCGAACACTTCAGCATCCGACAACAGGCCTCCCGGGCTAATGCCGAAGATCAGGCGCCCGTCCAGCATATGGTCTAGCATCGCAATCGATGCGGCGACCGTCGCGGGATGAGTGTTCGGCATGTTGACGGTGCCGGTGCCGAGCTTGATCTGTTTGGTCGCAGCCGCGATCCAGGCGAGGAAGGCGACGCAGGAGGTGATGTTCTCGGCCTGGTCGGTGACATGTTCGCCGACATAGGCCTCGGTAAATCCGAGTTCATCGGCCAGCAGGAACGCCTCGCGGTCTTCCCTGAGCGAGAGGCGCCAATCCTTCTCCACCGGATGGATCGGCATCGTAAAGAAACCCAGATTCATTACCCGCGCCTCCCCAAGGCGTTCGCCTCTACCAGGCAAACCGTGTGTCGTTTAGCCCCACAAGACAAGTCTCCCCACGTCGCTTTTACGAAATAATCGGTCGATAAACAAACTTGACCTTTGGCAGATGGGACCCTCTAATCCGGAAAAAGCACAATCCGGCCGGGAAGGTCTCGTCCAATGAAAGCCGCGGCTTTGGCTTATGCGCGTGCAAAAAGCGTCGATGACGCGCTGCAGTTGCTCGCCGCCCATGGCGACCGTGCCAAGGTGCTGTCGGGTGGCCAGAGCCTGATGCCGGCGATGAATCTGCGCCTGATCTCGCCCGAGCTTGTTGTCGATATCGGCGGGATCGCCGAGCTGCGGGGGATTGCCGTGAAGGATGATGTCCTTCGCATTGGCGCGCTGGCCCGCCATGTCGAACTCCTTCGCTCTCCTGAAGTCGGCGCCTATGCACCATTGCTGGCGGAGGCGGTCGCGCATGTCGCCCATCCCGCAATCCGTAACCGCGGAACGCTTGGCGGCAGCCTGGCCCATGCCGATCCGGCAGCCGAATTGCCCGCCTGCATGCTCGCGCTTGATGCGGTCATTGTGCTTCGCAGCGGAAGCGGCGAGCGTCGAATTGCCGCCGCCGATTTCTTCCAGGGAATTTTTCAGACGGCGCTCTCGGCGGAAGAGTTGCTGATCGCCGTCGAACTGCCGGTCGTACGGAAGAACGTCACGCACTTCTTTCATGAGTTTTCACGTCGTCACGGCGATTACGCCATCGCCGGGCTCGCGGCGTGGGCCATTGTCGAGGGCGGCGTGTTTGCCGATCTGCGCCTGGCTTTCTTCGCGGTCGGCGACCGGCCGGTATTGGCCGGCGCGGCAAGTGCGCTCGTCAAAGCCGCCGTCACGCCCGCATTGATTGCGAAGGCTTGTGCAACGCTTGGCGGGGAGCTTGACCCTCAGGACGATCAGCAGGCTTCAGGTGACATGCGCCGTCACCTGGCGAAGGTGTTGCTGGCGCGCTGCGTCGCTACGCTGCTTGGCCGGCCTGAACTCGCGGGTCGCGCAGCGTGATTGCAGCGATACCTATTTCACTCGAAGTCAATGGTGAGCGCGTCGAAACACAGGTGCTGCCGCGGCTCAATTTAGCGGATTTCCTGAGGGAACATTTGCATCTGACCGGAACGCATGTGGGCTGCGAGCACGGCGTGTGCGGCGCCTGCACGGTGCGTGTGAATGACGAGATCGTACGCGCCTGTCTGCTGCTTGCAGTGCAGGCGGACGGCGGGTCCGTCCAGACTATCGAGGGGTTGTCCGACAGCGGCGAAGTCGATGACCTACAGCGTGCCTTTCGCGACCGCAATGCGCTGCAATGCGGCTATTGCACGCCGGGCATGTTGATGGCCGCGCAGGATATCCTGAAGCAACATGCCGAGCCGAGTCGCGAGCAGATCCGCGAGCATCTCTCCGGCAATTACTGCCGCTGCACCGGCTACCAGGCCATCATCGATGCGGTCGAGACGACGGCACGCTTGCGCAGAGGCGGTGCATCATGACGGAGCGGGCGGCAAGGCCTGAGGCGCTGTCGGTGCTCGACCAGCCGAATTCCTATATCGGCAAGACGGTGCCGCGCCCCAATCTCGACAGGCTGATGCAGGGGCGCGGCCAGTACGTCAGCGATCTCGAACTGCCGCGAATGGCGCATGTCGTCTTCCTACGCTCGCCCCATGCCCACGCAAAGATCATCGGCATCGATACCGCAGCTGCGAAGAAGATGCCGGGCGTCATCGCTGTCGTCACGGGACAGGAGCTTGCTTCTTTCATTACCCCTTGGGTCGGCGTGCTTTCGCATCTGAAGGGCCTGAAATCGGCTCCGCAGCACGCGATCGCCATCGATCGCGCCTGTTGGCAGGGCGAGGCTGTCGCGGCGATCGTGGCGACTAGCCGCGCACTGGCTGAGGACGCCGGGGAAGCCGTCGGGGTCGAATACGAAGAACTCGATGTCGTGACCGACATGCGGACCGCGCTCGAGCCGCAGACTCCGGTCATTCACGCCATGCTGGGTGACAACCTCGCCTTCGAGCGCATCCATAGCCCCGGCGCGGTCGATCAGGCTTTTTCTGACGCCGACGCCGTCGTGGAAGCAGAATTTGTTTTCGGCCGTCACACCGGCGTGACGCTGGAGCCGCGCGCGGTCGTCGCCGACTGGAATCCGGCGGAGGAGCGTCTTACGATCTACCAGGGCACGCAGGCGCCGCACATGGTGCAGAATATCGCGGCATTGCATCTCGGGCTCGAAGAGCGGCAGGTGCGGGTGGTCTGCAAGGACGTCGGCGGCTCCTTCGGCATCAAGGTGCATATCTATGCCGACGAGATGGCGACGTATGCACTGTCAAAGCTGCTGAAGCGGCCGGTCAAATTCGTCGCTGACCGCGTCGAAAGCTTCAACACCGACATCCACGCCCGCGACCATCGCTGCAAGGGAAAAATCGGCGTCAAGCGCGACGGCACCATTACGGCATTTGAGATCGACGATCTCACCGGCATCGGGCCTTATTCGATGTATCCCCGCACCAGCGCTATCGAGGCGAACCAGGTTGTCAACCTTGTCGGCGGACCCTACGTCACCAAGAATTATCGCGCGCGGGCGCGCGTCGTCTTCCAGAACAAGAACGTGATGTGCCAATACCGCGCGGTCGGCCATCCCATCGCCTGCTCGGTCACGGAAGGGCTGGTCGACCTCGCCGCGATGAAGATCGGCATGGACCCGGTCGAAATCCGCCGACGCAACCTCATTGCGGATGATGCCTATCCCTGTGCGTCGTCTTCGGGGCTGCGTTTCGAGAACCTGTCGCATCACGCCTCACTCAACAAGCTGTTGGCGATGATGGATTATGACCGGCTGCGTGCAGAGCAGGCCGAGTTGCGCAAGCAAAACATCCATCGCGGCATCGGCATTGCCAGTTTCATCGAGGTCACCAACCCGAGCGCGGCGTTTTATGGCGTCGGCGGTGCGAAGATTTCGTCGCAGGATGGCGTTGCGGTTCGGCTGGACGCGCAGGGTTCGGTGATCTGCCAGACCAGCATCACCGAACAGGGCCAGGGCTCGGAATCGCTTACCGCGCAGATCGTCGGAAGCGTGCTGGGCGTTCCGATGGCGCGCGTCCGCGTCATCCTCGGCGATACCGATAATACGCCCTATGGCGGCGGTACCTGGGCTTCGCGCGGCGCCGGTATCGGGGGCGAGGCCGCGCTGCAGGCCGCGAAAACCCTGCGCAAGAACATCCTCGATGTCGCAGCGGCGATTCTTCAAACCACACCAGCGGAGCTCGATATCACCGATGGTGTAGTGGCCAATTCGAGCGACGGTGCGCCACGGATCGAGCTGAAGGAGCTGGCGCGCATCGTCTATTTTCGGCCCGACACGTTGCCGCCGGGCATCCAGCCGGAGCTGATGGCGACCCGCCACTACGTCCCGCGCGAATACCCGTTCGCCTTCACCAACGGTGTTCAGGCCTCATGGCTGGAAGTCGACACCGAGACTGGCTTCGTCAAGTTGCTCAAGCATTGGGTGGTCGAGGATTGCGGCACCATCATCAACCCGCAACTGGTCGATGAACAGGTCAGGGGCGGGGTGGTGCAGGGGCTTGGCGCGGCGCTGTTCGAGAAGTGCATCTATGACGAGCGCGGCCAGCTTACCAACGCCAATATGGCCGACTATCTGGTCCCGATGTCCGGTGAGATGCCCGATATTGACGTGGGCCATGTCGTGTCGCCGACGACCGAAAGCGAGCTGGGCGCCAAGGGTGCGGGAGAGGCTGGCACGGCCGGAGCGGCAGCCGCCGTAGCCAACGCAGTCAATGATGCGCTCAGTCCGTTCGGTGCGACCATCACCGAGATTCCCCTGACGCCGCAGGTAATCCTGACGGCGCTGGGGCGAATCTGATCGACCCTTACTCCGCCGCGCTCGCGATCTCGCTCGCCTGCCGGGTGGTCACGACCACCTTGATTGCGTCCTCGACCCGCTCCCGCGCATATCGCAGCGCAGTCGGCAGATCGGCTAGCGGGAAGGTGTGGGTGTGGATCTTGGTCGCGTCAAACCGCTTTTCCGCCATCAGCTCCATCGCGCGATGGGTGGCGCTGCGGCCTTCACCGCGGATGCCATACACATAGATGTTGTTGCGGACGAGATGCGCGATGTTGGTCGTCACCGGCTCATGCGGGAACGCCGCGAGACAGATTTTCCCGCCGCGATTGGTCATGTGGATGGCCTGGTCGATGGTGGCTTCCGAGCCGGCGCATTCGATCACATAGTCGGCGCCGATCCCCCCGGTGAGCTGCTTGACGATATCGACCGGGTTTTCGTTGCCGATATTGATGACGCGGTCCGCGCCCAACTCCTTGCCAATCGCCAGCCGCTTGTCGCGCGTGCCGGTCAGCACCACCGGGCTTGCGCCGAGCGCTTTCGCCACTGCCACCGCGAGCAGCCCGATTGGGCCTGGACCGATCACCACCACGCTCTCGCCCGCCACCAGGCCGCCGAGCTCGGAGAAGCCATACATCGACGTGCCGGCGGTAACGACGAGCGTCGCCTCCGGATCGCTCATGCTGTCGGGCACGGTAATGATGGTGTTGATGTGATTGACTGCGTATTCGGCAAAGCCGCCGTCGGTCGTAAAGCCGTTGGCGCGATGACCCTTCTCGGGCTTCCCGTAGTTGAGGCATGAGGTGTACATGCCCTGGCGGCATCGCTTGCACTGGCCGCAGCCGGCGTGGATTTCGACGGTGACGCGCTGGCCGATCTTGAACTCGTCGACGTGGGGACCGAGGGCTGCCACCGTGCCCATGTATTCATGGCCCGGGGTAAAGTTCTTGTTGAAGGGCAGGCCGCCCTGAACGCTCGCCGGCGATCCGCGGTGGATGATCTCCAGATCAGTGGCGCAGATTGCGACCGCGTCGATGCGGACGAGGACCTCGGCGCGCCCGGGCATAGGCGTCGGCTTGTCGCGCAGGAAGAGCTCGTCAGGCCCGCCGAGCACCCAGGCTTTCATTTGCTCTGGAACGGGGAACTCGGGAGAGGTCTTCACACCGGCGGGGTTATACATGGCTTAAGTTTCCCTTGTGGCTTCTGGAGGCCGTGGCGCGGAAGACTAGTCGCTCCCGTTGCCGACGCAATCGGTTTCTCTGGTGTTTGCAGGCACTTCGAGCCGAACGTTAACCGGCCTGTGAAGCCGAGATTTTGTAAATCTCCAGCGCATCGACGTCGGCGCCACGTGCGGCCTTGGCCAATCTGAACAATTGTGCGGCGAGGGAAGCCATCGGCACCGGAGTCGAGGTGCCGTGGGCAACTTCACCCACAGTATCGAGATCCTTCAGCATGGTCGCGATATGGCCGAGCGGCGGCGAATGGATGCCTTGCACCATGCGCGGCACGAACAATTGCAGCGGAATGGAATCGGCGAAGCCGCCGGCCAGCGCTTCGGGTAACTTTCCGGCGTCGATGCCGGAGTTGACCGCAAGCCTGGTTGCTTCGGCCAGCACCGCCATGGCGCAGCCGACAATCACCTGATTGCAGAGCTTTGTCATTTGTCCGGCGCCGGGCGGGCCCATATGGGTGACCCGCCGCGCCATCGCCAGCACATAGGGCCGCACGCGCTCGATGTCGGCGGCCTCGCCGCCGGCCATCACCGCGAGGGTACCTTCTTCGGCGCCCTTGGTCCCGCCCGAAACCGGCGCATCGATCCAGCCCATGCCGTTCGCCGCCTTCAACCGCGTGGCGATCGTGCGGGCCTTGTCCGGATGGATCGAGGAGAAATCAACCACCAACTTCCCGTCGCCCGGCACGGCTGCGATGCCGTCCGGGCCGAACACAACGTCCTCCACCGCGGCGGCATCCGTCACGCACATGAAGATGATGGACACCGAGGCTGCAACCTCGCGTGGATTGGCCGCCAGCTTCGCGCCCGCCTCGATCAGCGCCTTGGCCTTGCCCCTCGAGCGATTCCAGACCGAGACCTCATGACCCGCGCTCAGCAGGCGCCGGCTCATCGGAAATCCCATCATGCCAAGCCCGAGATAGCCGAGTTTTTCGGTTCTCCCTCCGCCATTCCCGGTCATTCCGCTCCTCCTCATTCCAAGGTCTAGTGCGCGCAGGCGCCTGACCGAATATCCCTGCGGTATCAGGCGAATACAAGCGGTTCGTCAACGGCTTGCCTGATTGTTTGAACCATGAAAGGTTTATCCCTCAGGGAATGGCGAAGGGGCCCGTTCGGCGCCGGAACAGTGGAGTGGGGATGATGCGGATGGCTTCAAAGTGGATGTTGGCGGTGGCCATCGCGGCGCCGGTTTTGGCCGGCGCAGGCGCGGCGCAGGCGCAGCAGACGATCCGTGTCGGCTGGACCATTCCGGCCGAGGAATCCAAATACTGGATGATGCGCCGGCCGCAGGAATTCCCTGATATTGGCAAGACCTACAATATCGAATGGACGCAATTCCAGGGCACCGCGCCGATGACGCAGGCGCTCGCCGCCGGCGCGCTCGATTGCGCGACGCAGGCGCCGCTGTCGCTCGCCAATGGCGTAGTCGGCGGCAATCTCAAGGCCTACATCGTGGCACAGCACGTATTTGAGAAGCCGGGCGGGTTCTCGGTCTATTGGGCGGTCATGGATGACTCGCCGATCAAGACCATCGCCGACCTGAAGGGCAAGACGGTCGGCATCTCCGTGATCGGCGGCGGCACGCAAGGCCCGTTCAACATGCTCTTGAAACAGAACGGGATCGATCCGGCCAAGGACATCAAGCTGGTCGAAGTCGGCTTTGCCGTCTCCGAGGACGCGCTGCGCCAGGGCCGTGTGGACGCCGTCAACATGAACCAGCCGTTCGCGGCGCGCGCGGAAGCCAAGGGCGGCACGCGAAAACTGTTCTCGCTGTCGCAGGCGATGCCGAACATCGTCCATATTCTGGAAGCCTGCCGCGCCGACTTCGTCGACAAGAACCCTGATCTCGTAAAGGCTTACGTGCGCGACATCACCTCTGGCATGAAGAAGGCGCTGGCCAACCGCGAAGAGACCTTAAAAGTAGTTTCTGAGGTGCTGAAGGCGCCGATCCCGGTGCTCGACACATATCTGCTGAAAGACAATGATTTCGGCCGCGAGCCCGGTGCCGCACCGAACTTCCCGGCGATTCAGAAGATGCTCGACATCTATGCCGAGACCGGGATGCTGCCGAAGCTGGATGTCGCGCAGTTCAAGCACCCGACCATCGTCGCGCCGCTGCAATAAGCATCGGCGCTTGAGACGAGGGGCGTCCCGACCGCGTCCGGTACCGCCTCTGGAGAAATTTGCGCATGAAGAAGTGGCGATCCCGGGTGACGACCGATGGGCTCGATCGCGCGCCGCATCGCGCCTTCATGCGCGCGATGGGCCTCGACGACGCCGCGCTGGCCAAACCCATGATCGGCGTGGTCAGCATGAAGGGCGAGCAGACGCCCTGCAACATGACCCATGATTTCCAGGTCGAGGCGGCGAAGCAGGGCATCGCCGAGGCCGGCGGTACGCCGCGCGAGTTCGCCACTGTTTCCGTCTCCGACGGTATCAGCATGAACCACGAAGGCATGAAGTTCTCGCTGTTCTCGCGGGAATTGATCGCCGACTCCATCGAGGCCGTCGTCCATGGCCTTGCCTATGACGCCCTGATCGGCTTTGGCGGCTGCGACAAGACGCTGCCCGGCGTGATGATGGGCATGATCCGTTGCAACGTGCCGTCGATCTTCATCTATGGCGGCAGCGCGCTGCCCGGTCGGTTCCAAGGCAAGACACTCACCGTGCTCGATTCCTACGAAGCCGTTGGTGGCTTCATGACCGGCGAAATCGACCAGGCGACGCTCGAAGGGATCGAGCGCACTTGCCTGCCGACCATCGGGGCCTGCGCCGGACAATTCACCGCCAACACCATGGCGATGGTCTCGGAAGCGATGGGGCTCACCATCCCCAACGTATCCATGATCCCCGGCGTCTATCCAGAACGCGCGCAGGTCGCGCGTCAGGCCGGCCGGCTGGTGATGCAGATGCTCGATCGCGGCGGTCCGCTGCCGCGGGAGATCGTCACGCGCAAGGCGCTGGAAAATGGCGCGGCCATTGTCGCCGCCACCGGCGGATCGACCAACGCCGCACTGCATTTACCGGCAATCGCCAATGAAGCCGGCATCAGCTTCGCCATCGACGATGTCGGCGATGTCTTTGCGCGCACGCCGCTGATCGGCAATCTGCGTCCTGGTGGCAAATATACCGCCAAGGACGTCTACGACATCGGTGGTGCGGCCGTCGTGATCCGCGCGCTGATCGAAAGCGGCCACATCGACGGGACCTGCCTGACTGTCACCGGCCGCACGCTCGTCGAGGAATACGGCGAGGCGAACGCGCCCGACGGCGAGATTATCTTTCCGACCGGCAAGCCGATCATGCCGGACGGGGGCGTGGCCGTCTTGAAGGGCAACCTTTGCCCCGATGGCGCCGTCATCAAGGTGGCCGGGCTGAAGAACCTGGCGTTTGAGGGCGTGGCGCGCGTTTTCGAGGACGAAGAGAGCTGCGTCGATGCGGTTCGCAACCGCACCTACGCTGCGGGCGAAGTGCTTGTCATCCGCAATGAGGGCCCGGTCGGTGGTCCCGGGATGCGCGAGATGCTCGGCGTCACCGCGCTGATCTACGGACAGGGCATGGGCGAGAAGGTCGCGCTGATCACCGACGGACGTTTTTCCGGCGCGACGCGCGGCATGTGCATCGGCTATGTGTCGCCGGAATCCTTTGTTGGTGGTCCGCTGGCGCTGGTGCGCGACGGCGACCGTATCAGGATCGATGCTGCCGTGCGCCGCATGGACCTGCTTCTTGAAGATCGCGAGCTTGCCGAGCGGCGCAAGGCGTGGAAGCCGTGGCCGCCGCGGCATCGGGCAGGCGCGCTCGCAAAATATGCAAAGCTGGTTGGCCAAGCGCCGGGTGGCGCCGTGACCCATGACGGCGCGGCAGAATGGCCATGGTTTGATGAGAAGCCTCTTCGTTAACCGAGAGCCGCATCGCCATGTCGCGCCGATTTCCGCTATGCTAACACCGCCCAACACGCCATGCCGGCGAGAGATGCGGGAATGACGGTATTGCCATCACGATCGGAAGCGCGCCTTGAGCCGGTCACGGCCCAAAAGCCTGCCGCTGCGATGATCGAGATCGACCATGTCTCGCATGTATTCCAGACTTCGGCGCGCCAGGACCACCTCGCCCTGTCCGAGATCTCACTGAGCGTTGCCGATGGAGCCTTCGTCTCCATCCTCGGCCCCTCCGGCTGCGGAAAGTCGACGCTGCTCTACATCGTTGGCGGTTTCGTGCAGCCGACGCAAGGCATGGTGAAGATGAAGGGCAAGGCGATCAAGGGACCGGGTCCCGATCGCGGGCCGGTGTTCCAGGAGTTCGCGCTGTTTCCCTGGAAAACCGTCCTCGGCAATGTGATGTACGGCCCGCGTCAGCAGGGCGCGAAATACGCCGCCGCCGAGGCGCAGAGCCGCGCGCTGCTCGAGATGGTCGGGCTCAAGGGCTTTGAGGGTTTCTATCCGAAGGAGCTCTCGGGCGGCATGAAGCAGCGCGTCGCGCTGGCGCGCACGCTCGCCTATCATCCCGAAGTGCTGTTGATGGACGAGCCGTTTGGCGCGCTCGATGCGCACACGCGCACGCGGCTGCAGAACGACCTGCTCAACATCTGGGAGCGCGACCGCAAGACTGTGTTGTTCGTCACCCATTCGGTCGAGGAGGCGGTGTTCCTCTCCGACAAGGTCGTGATGATGACGGGCTCTCCCGGCCGCATCCGGCAGATCATCGATATTGACTTGCCGCGCCCCCGCCGCCGCACCGAACTGCTGCTCGACCCCCGCTATCAGGAATATGTCGTCGAGATCGAGCGCATGTTCGACGACAGCGACGAAAACGAGTTACGGCCATGATGAGACGCGTCGCGCCGGTCCTCGCCTGCATAGGCCTGCTCCTCGTCTGGCAGCTCGCCTCGCTGGCGCTCAAGAATGACAGTTTCCCGACTGCGCTTGAGGCGATCCGAGCAATCCCCGCGATCCTCGGCGACAAGGACTCGTTGATCAACTTCGCGGCTTCGCTGCGGCGTATGGCGATCGGCTTTGGCGTCGCTCTCGTGGTCTCCATCCCGCTCGGGCTGTTGATGGGCCGCAGCCGTACCGTGGCGTCGTTCTTCAATCCGCTGCTGATGGTGATCTATCCGGTACCGAAGGCGGCGCTGATGCCGATCATCATGCTGTGGCTCGGCATCGGCGATCTCGCCAAGACGCTGGTGATCTTCCTCGGCGTCAGCCTGCCTGTGATCTATCATAGCTTTGAAGGCGCCAAGGCGGTCGAAGAAAAGATGCTGTGGTCCGGCGCCGCGATGGGGCTTTCGGCGGCGCAGCGCATGATCCGCATCGTGCTGCCTGCGGCCCTGCCGGAAATCCTGACCGGCTGCCGCACCGGTCTGGTGCTGGCGCTGATCACCATGATCACGAGCGAGATGATCGCGCGCCAATCCGGCGCCGGCAATATCCTGTTCAACGCGCTCGACATGGGGCAGTACGACACGGTGTTCGCGATGATCATCATTGTCGGCGCGATGGGCATCAGCCTCGACGTCCTGTTCGAACGGGTGCGCGCGCGCCTGGTCCGGTGGTCCGAGCCGCAATTCGACATTCCCCTGAGCTTCTCATGAACGCGCGCGCCGTCACCTCGGATCTTCTGCTGGGTTTGATCCCGATCGCGCTGTTGGTTGCGGTGTGGCAGGCGCTGGTCTCGTTCGGCTACGCGCCGGTAACGCTGTTGCCGCCGCCCGGGCAGGTATTTCTGCGCTTGGTACAGCAACTTCTGACTACGACGTTCCAGCAGGAAATTGCGGCCACGCTGTTCCGCCTGTTCGCGGGGTTTTCCATCGCAGTCGTCCTTGGCGTGACCGTCGGTCTAGCCGCGGCGGTCAATCCCGCGGTCAACGCGGTGGTGCGGCCAATCGTGCGCGTGCTCGCGCCACTGCCGAAGGTCGCGCTTTATCCGGCGCTGCTGCTGCTCGTCGGCTTTGGTCACCAGTCCAAGATCCTGCTGGTGACCTTCGACGCGCTGTTTCCAATCCTGCTGTCGACCTATTACGGCGCCTCGACCGTGGAACAGAAGCTGATCTGGTCGGCGATGGCCGCGGGCACACCGCCACGCGAGATCCTGTTCAAGGTCGTGCTGCCGGCTGCGGCGCCTTCGATTCTCACCGGCTGCCGCATTGGCCTTGTCATCTCCTGCATCGTGGTGTTCCTCGCCGAGATGATCACCTCGACCGATGGCCTCGGCCATGTGCTGGTGACGGCGGCGCGGACGTTCCAGGCGGTAGACATGTTCGTGCCGCTGATCACGATCTCGCTGCTGGGGTTGATCCTCAACGGATTGCTTGAATTGCTGCGGTCTTATCTGTTACGCGGATTTCCCGAAGTTTAGGAGAAAAACATGCTGGCGGATCGCATCGAAGCGAAGTGGATCGACGCGTTCTGCGAGGTGTTTGAGCGTTGCGCGGTGAAGGCCGGCGATACCGCCGCGATCCTGTCGGAAACCCAGTCGCGTGCGCTCAATGTGCATCTGGCGGAGCTCGCGCTGCTGCGGATGGGTGCGCGGCCGTTCCATGTCGTGGTGCCGACGCCGCGCAACAAGCAGATCGTGCCGATCCGCTCAACCGGCGCCAGCGAAGCGATCCAGCGCCTGGGGCCTGTGGTGACCGCGCTGCAGCAGGCGGGATTCGTGGTCGATTGCACCATCGAAGGCCTGATGCATGCGCCGGAAACGCCGGACATTCTCAAGGCTGGCGCGCGGATTCTGGTGATCTCCAACGAGCATCCCGAGGCGCTGGAACGCATGGTGCCGGACAGCGCGCTTGAGAAGCGCGTGCGCGCGGCGGCAAAGATGCTGCGGGGGACGAAGCGCATGCGCGTGACCTCGAAGGCCGGCACGGCGCTTGACGTCGACATGGTTGGCGCCTCCACCGTCGGCGTCTGGGGCTGGACCGACAAGCCCGGCACGCTGGCGCACTGGCCGGGCGGCATCGTCGTCAGTTTCCCGAAGAGCGGCACCGTCAATGGCACGCTGGTCATGGCAGCCGGCGACATCAATCTGACCTTCAAGCGCTATCTGACCTCGCCGGTCAGGATGACGCTGAAGGACGATTACGTCACCGATCTCCAAGGCGAGGGGGCAGATGCCGCTATGATGCGCGCCTATCTCGCCGCCTGGGGCGACCGCGAGGCCTACGCGGTGTCGCATGTCGGCTTCGGCATGAACCCCGGTGCGCGCTATGAGGCGCTCTCGATGTACGACCAGCGTGATACCAATGGCACGGAGCTCCGCGCCGTTTCGGGCAATTTCCTGTTCTCTACGGGCGCGAACGAATTTGCCGGCCGCTACACCGCGGGTCATTTCGATCTGCCGATGATGGGGACGACGATCGAACTCGACGGCGTCGCCGTGGTGCGCGAGGGCGTGCTGCAGGACGTATTCGGCTAGAGTACCGGTGGCCGCGCCAGGCCGAAATGCCGAAGCATGTCGACCATCGCCGCCAGGCGCCGTTCGCGATAGGCATCGATATCGAGGCCGGAATAATCGAGAAAGCCGGCCCCGGTGCGCAGGCCAATACGGCCGTCACGCATGTTGTTGGAGATCACGTCGGGTGCGCGGTAACGGTCGCTGCCGAGCGCACGCTCGAGATAGCGGCTCGCATAATAGAGGATGTCGCCGCCACCCCAGTCTATGAACTCCAGAAGTCCGAGCACGGCGTAGCGAAAGCCAAAGCCGTAGCGGATCGCCTTGTCGATGTCTTCGGCGCTGGCGACGCCTTCTTCCACCATCCGCGCCGCCTCGTTCATGGCAAGCGCCTGGATGCGCGGCACGATGAAGCCGGGCGTCGCCGCGCATACCACCGGCACCTTGCCGATGCCTTCGAGCAGAGTTTTCACGCGCGCAATGATGTCGGGATCGGTGGATTTGCCCGGTGAAATCTCGACCAGCGGGATGAGATAGGCCGGGTTCAGCCAATGCACATTGAGGAAGCGCTCGGGACGTATGATCGCGCCGGAGAGGTCGTCGACCAGGATGGTCGAGGTCGTGGAGGCGATGATGACATCGGGCCCGACCGCTCTCGAGGCCGAGTCCAGCACCTCGCGCTTGAGATCGACCACTTCCGGCACGCCCTCGAACACCATGCCGGCATCGGCGAGCGCCGTGGCGTGGCCGCTTTCGGGCACAACCGAAACCCGCGCCGTGATGATCTCGGTCTCCGCATCCCTGAGCAATCCAAACCGCGCCAGGCTCGCCAGCGTCTTGCGGACTTCATCCAGTGCTTCGGCTTCGAGCCTTGAGAAATGCTCGGCTGACCGTCCCGCCTTGACGTCGATCATCGTGACCGCGTGGCCGGCATAGGCGAAAGCGACCGCAATGCCGCGGCCCATGCGGCCGGCGCCGAGACAGGCGATGGCGGGGCGGGCGGCGCTCATCGGCCAAATCCTTCGCGCAGCAGCGTCTGCAGTTCGGCGCGGTGTAGTCCGCCAAGGCCAAGGCTCGCCAGTGTGCGACCGGTCTTCATGAAGTCGTCACCACAGATTGCTCCGCCAATCGCAAGAAACGATTTCGCTAGCGGCGTCGCGACGCCGGCAAGCTCCGCGACCGAAACCAGGAATGACAGCCCCAGCCGCAAATCTTCCAGCATATAACGGTGCTCGCTCAGCACCAACTGCTCGCGCCAGTCGCCGGAATCGGTGAGTCGATCATGCGAGCCGCGGCCATACATCCAGATCTCGCCTTCCTTGGCGTAATGATGTGCCAAAGGGAAATGCGGCGCGCCATAGCCGAGTGCTTCGCGCACTTTGATGCGTTCGGCGTCGAGCGCATCGGTGACACGGCGGATCGCGCGTTGCGTGCCTTCCTTGTGAATGTCCCAGCGCTCAAAATGCTCGATCGGGCCGGCGTTCATCACGATCAGCGGTGGATGGATGATCGGACCCGCGTTCATCAGTGCGCCGGATAATGCATCGCCGCAGGGTTCGATCACGCCGGGAAAGGCGCGGCCGATCACAGCCAGCGCGTGGTCGGCATTCGCGAGCGGAAACAGGCCAACCGGAAGCCGCTTGGCACGGATGGTGATGGCAACCTCGAACGCGCCATGCTTGCGTGTCAACCATGGCAGCGTTCCGGTCTCGGCAAAGCTGACACCGGCGCGATCGCCGGCGTCGTATGCGGCACGCGCAAAAATCATCGAGCCGAAAGTGGCCGGTGGCAGGAACACCACCTGCCCATCGCGCAGATGCGGCGCAAGCTGTTTGGCGATGTCGGCCTGTGCAAAAGCGGGGGCAGGGCACAGGATCAACTCGGCATCGCGAATTGCTTCGGCGATATCCGTCGTCACCAGCGCCAGCTTGACGTCGTGTCGGCCATTGACATCCTTGACCAGAATGCGCGAGCCGGCTGCTCGATGCGCCGAGACCTGGCCTGCATCGCGCCGCCACAGCCGTACCTCATGGCCCTGCAGCGCAAAATCCCCCGCGGCGGCAAACGAGCCGTTCCCCCCGCCCAGCACCGCGATCTTCAAGCGACGTCTCCCCGCACAGGCATCTCTGCGTCGATCTGCTTCAGCATGAAATGCTGCACCTTCCCCAGCGCGGTTCGCGGCAAATCCTCCACAAAGACGATCTCGCGCGGCACCTTGAAGCGCGCCAATTGCAGCTGGATGTGCGCCTTCAGGCCCTCCGCGTCGACCGAGCAGCCTTTTCGCCGGATCACATAGGCGATCGGCACTTCATCCCAGCGCGGATCAGGCCGGCCGATGACGCCGCATTCGGCGACGTCGGCGTGTTCCAGCAGCACACGCTCGACCTCCGCCGGATAGATGTTCTCGCCGCCGGAAATGATCAGGTTCTTCTTGCGGTCGTGCACCCAGAAATAGCCTTCGGCATCGCGACGGCCTATATCGCCGCTGCGATACCAGCCGTCATGCAGCGCTTCGCGCGTCGCCTCCTCATTTCCCCAATATTCGACGAACACGTTGGGGCCGCGCACCGCGATCTCGCCTGGCGTCTCCGGCGGCAATTCGTTGCCGGCATCGTCAAGGATGGCGGCCTCGCAGCAGAGGCCGGGCAGGCCGGTCGAGCCTTCGCGCGAGAGATCGCCGCCGAGCCGCGTATAAACCGCAATCGGACAGGTCTCGGTCGAGCCGTAGACCTGCAGCACCGGCACGCCGCGCGCGACCAAGCGTCCGATCAGATGCGGCGGCACGTTGGTCGATCCCGTCGAAATGGCTTTCAGCGACGAGAGGTCGGTCGTTGCCCAGGCGGGATGGTCGGTCACAGCCTGGATGGTGGCGGGCACCAGCACGGTGAGGGTCGGACGGTCGCGCTCGAAACAGGCGAGAGCCATCTCCGGCGCAAAACGCGAATGGATCGTTACCGTCGCCCCATGCTGCAGTGCCGGAGTGGTTTGAATATTGAGGCCGCCGACATGGAAGAACGGCAGCACGGTCAGCACATGGTCATCTGAGGTGAGTCCGTGCATGTGCTGGCTCATCACGCCGTTCCATAGCAACGCTTCCTGCCGCAGCACCGCGCCTTTGGGGCGCCCGGTCGTGCCCGAGGTGTAGACGATCAGAAGCGGAGAGGAGAGGTCGCCGTGCGGGTTGCGGCCATCGCCGCGTCCGCGCATCAACAACGCGTCGAAGCCCACTCCGCGTGGCGGCGTGAAATCAAGGCCGGCGACAGCTGTCTCCGGCATGTTCCCTTGGACCGCCGGCAGCACGGCTGCAAAAGCCTCTTCCAGCACCAGCACTTTTGCCGCAGCATCCGAAAGAATGAAAAGCTGTTCGGCGACCGCGAGCCGCCAGTTCAGAGGGACGAGCATCGCACCAAGACGCGCACAAGCATAGAGCAGCACGAGATAGTCCGGCCGGTTCAGGCTGAGGATCGCGATGCGATCGCCGCAGCTGACGCCAAGCTCGGACTTCAACGCACGTGCGGTCTTTTCGATGCGTGCCGCCAATTCCGCATAGCTCAGCGTCGCGCCCTCGAAATGAAGCGCGGGCTTGTCCGGAGCAAAGGCTGCATTGCGTTCGATCAGGCCGGAGAGGTCCACCGTCAGTCGTCCGTCTCGCCGGGCTCGTACAGAGCTTCTCGGCCGATACGGTCGAGACAGAGCTCAGCCGTCCAGGGCAGCATCAGCGAGCCGCAGCGGCTATCGCGATAGATGCGTTCCAGCGGCAGCGATTTCAGCATGGCCTGGCCGCCGCAGGTGCGGATCGCCAGCGTCGCGATCTCGTTGGCGCCTTCCATGACGGAGTATTGCGCGGCATAGGCGCGCAGCACCTGCTCCTTGCTTGGATTGGCGCGCGCTTCGGTGACCGCCTGGAACCAGGTTGCCTTGATCTGCTCGAGCTTGATCTGCATCTGCGCGACCGCGATCTGCTTGGTTGGATACATCCGCCGCTTCACCGGCGGGGTTCCAGGCACTTCGCCGCGCAGATAGCGCACGGTGAAATCATAGGCGGCCTGCGCCAGCCCCATATAGGTCGGGGACAGCGTCAGGAACATATGCGGCCAGCGCTGCGCGGCCTGGAAATAGACGCCGCGCGGCATCAGTGCCGCATCTTCCTCAACGAACACATCCTTGAACAGCAGCGTGCGCGAGACCGTGCCGCGCATGCCCAGGGGATCCCAGTCCCCGACCACGGAAACTCCCTCGGCCTTGGCGGGGAGAGCGAGGTAAAGCGTGTTGCGGCGCGAGGCCTTTTCGCCTTCGGCAATCTCGGTGCAGAGCACGCCGTAGTAATCGGCGTGGCCGGAGAGTGAAGCAAAGATCTTCTTGCCGTTGACGATCCAGCCGCCTTTGACCGGCCTGGCCTCGGTGCCGAAGGCGACGCCACCAGCAGCGGCGGCACCACCCTCGGAGAAGGGTTGCGAATAGATGGCGCCATCATCGACGATGCGCTTGTAGTGGATCGCGCGGCGGCGCTCATGCTCGGCGCGCATCGAACCATCCATGTCGAGATCGTCGGCGAGCGGACCGGACCACAGCGTCGAGCAGACATGCATGTTCCAGGTCAGCGCGGTCGCACCGCAATAGCGGCCGATCTCCGCGGCGGCGAGCGCATAGGTCTGGTAATCGGCGCCGAGGCCGCCGTGCTTCTTCGGGATGGAAATGCCGAGCAGACCGGCGCGATGCAAATCCTTGTAGTTCTCGGTCGGGAATATCGCGTCGCGATCATAGGCTGCCGCTCGGCCTGCGAACACGGTCTGACCGAGTTCGCGCGCCCGCGAAATGATATTCGCCTGCTCATCGCTCAGGCGAAACGCGCTTGTGTCGAAGATCGGCGCGTCCAGTGCGAGCTTTTTGGCCGTGGCCGCATTCTTGTTGAGTGGTGCCGTCATCTAAGCCGTCACTTCGATGGTTTTGAGGAATTGATCCAGCGCCGCGTCGAAATTCTTGGGCTGCTCCAGATTGACGAGATGACCGGCGCCTTCGAGCTCAACATAGGTCGAGAACGGAATATACGTCGCCATCTTCGTCATCATCGGCGCAGGCGCATTCTTGTCCTTCGACCCCGATAGCACCAGCGTCGGAACGGCGATATTGGCAAGCGCCTTGCGCTGATCGAAACCGAGCAGCGCCAGCATCATGGCGCGATAGCTCGCTTCGGGAACGCTCCCCATGCAGTCACGCGCGATTTCCATGCCGCTCGCGTCAGGATCTTCGCCCACCAGTTCCTTCACCAACGTTGGCGCCAGCGATTTCATCGTCTCGCCGCGGTCGAGCGGACCGAGCCTGGCCTCGATGAATTGCTTTTGCCAGTCGCCCTCGGCCTTGCCGAAGGCCGGGCTGGTTTGGGCGAGGACAACGGCAGCCGCCGTGCGTGGGTGTTTGATCAGCCATTGCTGGACGATCATGCCGCCGATCGAGTGTCCGACCAGGATGGGTCGGCTTGCACCGATCTGCCGCAGAAAATCCTGCAGGGCATCCGCCAACGTCACGATGCTGACGCTCGCGAGCGGGGTCGAGCCGCCATAGCCCGGCATGTCCCAGGCGACCGCGCGGTAGCGATCGCCGAAGCCTGCGATCTGGCTACGCCAGGCGCGTGCCGCGCCGCCGATGCCGTGCAGGAATACGAGCGGCGTCTTGCCGCCATCGCCTGCGGCCTCATAGCCGAAGCGGCCGTCTTTTGTCTTCAAGGGGGTCGTCATGGGCTAAGATGCTAACAGGCCCGCCGCTTTCTTGCAAAAGCTTGAAGTATAAAATATACGCGGAAACCTCTGTTCTCGTGGTTTTCATTCGGGGAGCCAGCGCATGTCCGGACTGCCAAGTGCCCCGCATGCGCTGGTCACCGGCGGCGGCCGCGGTATTGGCCGGGCCATCGCCGCGGAATTGACGCGGGCCGGCGCGACCGTCACGGTGGTCGGTCGCCAGCGCGCAAACTTGGATGAGGCGATAGCGGCAGGCGATGCGCATTTTGCTGAGGTCGCCGACGTGGCGGATCAAGCCGCGATCGGCGCGGCGGTCGCGAAAGCCGCAGCGCGACAGCCCATCGACATCCTCGTCGCCAATGCCGGCATCGCGGAATCCGCGCCATTCGTCAAATCCGACGCCGCGCTGTTCCAGCGCATGATGGACGTCAATTTCATGGGTGTGGTCCACTCGATCCAGGCTGCGCTCCCCTCGATGAAAGATCGGACCTATGGCCGGATCATTGCGGTCGCCTCGACCGCGGGGTTGAAGGGCTATGCCTATGTGAGCGCCTACAGCGCAGCCAAGCATGCGGTGATTGGTCTGGTGCGTTCGCTGGCGCTGGAACTAGCCAGTACGAATATCACCGTCAACGCGGTCTGCCCCGGATTCACCGACACCGATCTTGTTGCCGGCAGTATCGACAACATCATGAAAAAGACCGGCCGCAGCCGCGAGCAGGCCGTGGCCGAATTGTCGAAGCACAATCCGCAGGGCCGTCTGGTGACGCCAAAGGAAGTTGCCGACACTGTGCTGTGGCTATGCGGCGAGGGCGCCGGCGCGGTCACCGGGCAGGCGATTGCAGTCGCCGGCGGCGAGATTTGAAACCCGAGAAGAGTCCGAGGAAGATCCCATGAGCCGACCTGCCAACCCCGTCACCGTGCCATTGGCCGATTATTCGCCTAAACATTTCCTGCTGGCGGTGGTGGATGGCGTTGCGACGGTGACGCTCAACCGCCCCGAGCGCAAAAATCCGCTGACCTTCGAGAGCTATCGCGAGCTCACTGACTTCTTCCGCGCCTGCGCGTTCGATGACGAGGTCAAGGTGGTGGTGGTCACCGGCGCCGGCGGCAATTTCTCTTCCGGCGGCGACGTGTTCGAGATCATCGGCCCGCTGGTGAAGATGGACACCAAGGGGCTGACCGCCTTCACCCGCATGACCGGCGATCTCGTGAAAGCAATGCGCGCCTGTCCGCAGCCGATCGTGGCTGCGGTCGAAGGCATCTGTGCCGGCGCGGGCGCGATCGTCGCGATGGCCTCCGATATGCGCCTGGCCGCGACCGGCGCCAAGGTAGCGTTCCTGTTCAACAAGGTGGGCCTTGCCGGCTGTGACATGGGCGCCTGCGCGATCCTGCCGCGCATCATCGGCCAATCGCGCGCCTCTGAACTGCTCTATACCGGCCGCTTCATGACCGCGGAGGAGGGCGAGCGCTGGGGCTTTTTCGGCCGCCTCGTCACGCCCGAGCGCGTGTCGCCGGAAGCGCAATTGCTGGCGCGACAGGTCGCCGAGGGCCCGACCTTCGCCAACACCATGACCAAGCGCATGCTGGCGATGGAATGGGCGATGTCGGTCGAGGAGGCGATCGAGGCGGAGGCGGTGGCGCAGGCGCTCTGCATGACCACGGCCGATTTCGAGCGGGCTTTTGTCGCCTTCTCCAACAAGGTGAAACCGGTATTCCAGGGGAACTGAGCCAAAGCCGTCAAAGGCGGGCTTGCCAGTAGATATTTTAGGTTTAAAATATCTCGGTCGGCGGCTTTATTGGAGGCCCTTATGAAGATCGCGATCATCGGCGGCGGACCGGCAGGTCTTTACGCCGCGATCCTGCTCAAGAAGCAGCGGCCCGGGGCCGAGATCACGGTCTATGAGCGCAACCGCGCCGACGATACTTTCGGCTTCGGCGTGGTGTTTTCCGACGCCACCCTCGACAATTTCGAGAAATACGATCCGCCAAGCTATCGCCGCATCACCCAGGAATTCGCCTATTGGGACGACATCGCCGTGCATTTCCGCGGCACGGTGCATCGGGTCGGCGGTAACGGCTTTTGCGGCTGCTCGCGGCGCAAGCTGCTTTTGATCCTGCAGGAGCGGGCGCGCGAGCTCGGCGTCAGCCTCCAGTTCCAAGTCGAGATCGACGACGAGGCGCGCTTCGCCGACGCCGATCTGATCATCCTCGCCGACGGCATCAACAGTCGCTTCCGGGAAAAACATGTCGATCACTTCGAGCCCGAAGTCGACGTGCGTTCCAACCAGTTCGCCTGGATGGGCTCGACCAAGCCGCTCGATGCTTTCACTTTCATCTTTCAGGAGACCGAGTGGGGGCCATTCATCGCGCATGCCTATCAGTATGAGGCGGGCCGCTCGACCTGGATCTTTGAGACCGATCCGAAAACCTTTGAACGCGCGGGGTTGAAGGGCCTCGACGAAAAGCAGTCCGCCGACCGGATGGCGGAAATTTTTGGCTGGTTCCTCGGCGGGCATCAATTGCTCACCAACCGCTCGATGTGGCGCAATTTCCCCATGATCCGCAGCCAGCGCTGGGTCAAGGACAACATGGTGCTGTTGGGCGACGCCAAGGCGACGGCCCATTTCTCGATCGGATCGGGCACCAAGCTTGCGATGGAAGATGCGATTGCGCTGGCCGATGCCATGGAACGCGCGCCGACCGTTGCCGCAGCGCTGCAGCATTACGAGCATGGACGCCGCGAGGAGGTCGAGAAGACCCAGCACGCCGCCGACGTCTCGCTCGTCTGGTTCGAGCATGTCGATCGCTTTTGGGAGTTCGATCCTGTGCAGTTCGCCTTTGGCGTGATGACGCGCTCGAAGGCGATCACCTACGATAATCTCAACCTGCGAGCGCCCGATTTTGTCGCCGAAGTCGACAGGGCTTTCGCAAAACAGGTGCGCGCCAAGGGTTTTGACGTCGATGTCGCAAAACCGCTGGCGCCGATGTTCCAGCCGATGCGGCTGCGCGAGATGGAGATCAAGAACCGCGCGGTGGTGTCGCCGATGTGCATGTATTCGGCGAAGGAGGGCATGCCGACCGATTTTCATCTGGTGCATTATGGTTCGCGCGCCATCGGCGGCGCGGGTCTGATCTTCACCGAGATGACATGTGTCGGCCGCGATGCGCGCATCACGCCGGGCTGCGCCGGCCTGTGGAATGACGAGCAGGAAGCGGCCTGGAAGCGCATCGTCGATTTTGTCCACGCCAATTCAGCCGCGAAATTTGCGCTGCAGCTCGGCCATGCCGGCCGCAAGGGCGCGACCAAGCTGATGTGGGACGGCATGGACCGGCCGCTGGAAGAGGGCGCCTGGGATGTGATCTCGGCCTCGCCCATTCCGTACTTTCCGGACAGCCAGGTACCACGCGAGATGGATCGCGCCGCGATGCATGCGGTGAGGGCGGCATTTGTCTCCGCGGCCGAGCGCGGCGAGCGCTGCGGCTTCGACATGCTGGAACTGCACTGCGCCCACGGTTATCTGCCGGCAAGCTTCATCTCGCCGCTCACCAACCAGCGCACGGACGATTATGGTGGCTCGCTGCAAAATCGCCTGCGCTTTCCGCTCGAAGTCTTCGAGGCGATGCGCGCGGTCTGGCCTTCGCATAAGCCGATGTCGGTGCGCATCTCCGCAACCGACTGGGCCCAGGGCGGCATCACAGGAGACGATGCAGTCGAGATCGCACGCGCCTTCGCCGAAGCCGGTGTCGATCTGATCGATGTCTCGACCGGCCAGACCGTGCGCGATGCGGAGCCAATCTATGGCCGCATGTTCCAGACGCCGTTCTCAGATCAGGTCCGCAACGAGGCCCGCGTTGCCACCATGTGCGTCGGCAACATCACGACCGCCGACCAGGTCAACACCATCCTCGCCGCCGGCCGCGCCGATCTTGTCGCGCTCGGCCGGCCGCATCTTGTCGATCCTGCCTTCACCATGAAGGCCGCCGCCTGGTATGGCGCATCCGACGTGTTCTGCCCGCCGCAATATCTGCCTGGCAAGGAGCAGATTTTCCGCAACAGCGTCCGCGACCGGCAGGATTTCGAAGACCTCAAAATTAAGGCTAAGCCGAAAACCCGGGCCGAGCTCAAGGCGGAGGCTACAAAGCCGCTTGCGGCCGAATAAGGGACCGTGCGACCCTAGCCGGCGTCTTTTTTGCGTCTTGAGTGGAGTTTTGGACCATGAAGGCGATCATCGTCGGCGGCGGCATCGGCGGCCTCACCACCGCGCTCATGCTGCGGGCGCGCGGCATCGATTGCGAGCTTTACGAACAGTCGGATTCCATCCGCGAGCTCGGCGTCGGCATCAATACGCTGCCGCACGCGATCCGCGAGCTTGCCGCGATCGGCCTGTTAGACCGCCTCGACGCAGTCGCCGTTCGCACTCATGAGCTGTTTTACCTCACGCGCCACGGCCAGCAGGTCTGGCACGAGAAGCGTGGTCTCGACGCCGGCCATGATGTGCCGCAATTCTCGATCCATCGCGGCCGCCTGCAGGGCGTGATCCATCAGACCGCGGTCGAGCGGCTCGGCAGCGATGCGATCCGTACCGGCTGCCGGCTCGGCTCGTTCACGCAGGACGAGGGCGGCGTCACCGCCTATTTCTTCGACCGCAGCGGCGCGCATACCCACACCGCGCGAGGCGATATCCTGATCGGTGCCGACGGCATCCATTCCAAAGTGCGACAGACGCTGTTCCCCGAGGAAGGTCCGCCCTGCTGGAACGGCCTGATGCTGTGGCGCGGCGCGGCTGACTGGCCCGTCTTCCTCACCGGACGCTCGATGATCATCGCGGGCGGGTTGAATGCCAAGGCGGTAGTCTATCCGATCGCGGAAGGCTCAAGCCCTGCCAGCCGCCTCACCAACTGGGCCGTGCTGGTAAGGGTCAGCGACGGCAGTGCACCGCCCGCACGTCGCGAAGACTGGTCGCGGCTCGGCAGGCGGGAAGAGCTGATGCCCTACGTGACAGGCTTCTCCATTCCGCAGGTCGACTTTACGGCGCTCGTGAACGCGACGCCGGAGTTCTGGGAATATCCCTGCTGCGACCGCGACCCGCTGCCCTATTGGTCGAGCGGCCGCGTCACGCTGCTTGGCGATGCCGCGCATCCGATGTATCCGGTCGGATCAAACGGTGCGTCGCAGGCGATCCTTGATGCACGGTGCCTTGCAGACGCGCTGGCGCGCTCTGAGCATCCGCGTCAGGCCTTGGCGGTCTATGAACGCCAGCGGCTGCCGATGACGGCCGATGTCGTCGCTTCCAATCGCCGCGGTGGGCCCGAGGGCGTGATCGACGCTGTCGAGCAGCTCGCGCCGCAAGGCTTTACCGACGTCGATACCATCCTGAACTACGAAGCGCGCGAGGCGATCGTGCGCGGCTATGCTGCCAAGGCCGGCTTCGCCGCGCGCGTGGTGTCGCGCTAATTAAGCTTATTGGCCGGGAGGCGGCGGCAGGAAGTGGATGTTGTGCTCGGCCGCGAGCTTCACGACTTCATCCGGGTTCTGCTGCTTCATGTTGTGGATGGCCCAGAACAGGTCATAGAGCCGGCGCGTCGGTGACACCCAGAACAGTGTCTTCGCATTCTGCTGCGACTTGTTGAAAATGCCGTGCGGCTTGCCCATCGGCAGCCGCACCGTGTCGCCCGCGGTGGCGAACTCCTCGGCACCGTCGAGAAAAAAGTCGAGCCGGCCCTCGAGGATGTAGAGATATTCGTCCTGGTCTGGATGGATGTGCGGCGGCACGAAGGTTCCGGGCGGAAATGTCGCGTGCCAGGAGAAGCTGTGCTCGGTACGGCTCTTCGGCACATAGGTCTGGCCGAGGATGTTCCAAGTAATTCCCTGAATACCTTCGTTGGCGCGGGTGATGCCGGCGACTTCGGTGTTCATTGTTGCGTTCCCTCTCTCTTTGATTTCTGACGCGTTTTCTTCACGCGAACCGGCCCCCACTTCGCTTGAAAACGCTATGGCTTATTTGCCCGGCGCGCAGTCCTTGGCGTAGCGATCGCCGTAGTTCTCAAAAACCTTCTGCACGATCTCGGTCTGGAACTTGCCGTCCGGACGCTTCGCGACCTTGGTCAGGTAAAAGTCCTGGATCGGATAGCCGTTGGTGTTGAACTTGAAGCCGCCGCGCAGCGAAGTGAAGTCGGCCTTTTTCAACGCCGCCGAAACCGCGTCCTTGTTGCCGAGGTCGCCTTTGACGGCCTTCACGGCGCTGTCGATCAGCATCGCCGCATCATAGCCCTGCATGGCATAGGTGCCGGGCACGCCGTTATAGGCGGCTTCGTAACTGGCGACGAATTTCTTGCTTTGGGGAGTGTCGAGGTTCGGCGCCCAGTCCGCACCACCGAACATGCCGATTGCGGCGTCCTGCTGCGCCGGCAGCGTCGATTCATCCACCGTGAATGCCGAGAGCACCGGAATGCTGTCGGCAAGACCGGCCTGCCGATATTGCTTGACAAGGTTCACGCCCATGCCGCCCGGCATGAAGGTGAAGACGGCATCGGGCTTGAGCGAGGAAATCTTGGAAAGCTCGGGCTGGAAATCCAGCGTGCCGAGCGGCATGTAGGATTCCTCGACGATCTCGCCTTTGTAGTCCAGCTTGAATCCGGCAGCGGAGTCGCGGCCTGCCTGATAGTTCGGCACCAGCAGATAGACGCGCTTGTAGCCGCGATCCTGCGCGACCTTGCCGAGGATCTCATGCACCTGGTCGTTCTGGTAGGATGTCACAAAGAAGAACGGGCTGCATTCCTTGCCGGCGTAGCTGGATGGCCCGGCGTTCGGACTGATCAGGAATGTCTTGGTGTCGATGACCGGCTTGTGGATCGCCTGCAGGATGTTGGAGAAGATCGGGCCGACCACGAAGTCGACCTTGTCGCGTTCGAGCAGGCCCTTCACCTTGGTCACGGCGGCATCGGGTTTCAGCTCGTCGTCAACGACAACAACCTCCACCTCCTTGCCGCCCATCTTGCCGCCGAGGTCCTTGACCCCAAGCGCAAAGCCGTCGCGCACCTGCTGACCGAGCGCCGCAGCCGGTCCCGACAATGTGACGATCACGCCGATCTTGATTTTGTCCTGCGCGACCGCCGGGCCGATCGCAAACCCCAGCAGGACCGCCAGTCCAGCCAAGCCAAAACGCTGCTTCATTGCTTCCTCCTGACCGGCGGCTCACGCGTAACCGCAACTGACTCTGAACTAGCCCCTCGCATCCAAGCTTATTCTGATGACGGTCGCCGCCGCAAGCGAAGCGGCCGCGCGCGGAAAGCCGTCACAGGGTACGGCATGCAAGCCGCGCGCCAATTGCTTGAAGCCTAAAGAAATTTCGAAGATCCCGCGGCGTTTTGACTTGCGGCGCGCGGCAAATTATTTGAAGGTCAAAACGATCGCCGAAGCCGGAACGCGGCCGGCGCCGCGGGCAAAATACGATGGCAAGCATGATCCTTGATTCCGAGACCAAGGCCGTCGAGAGTGATCACGGCGACGAGCTCCGCCTGTGGCTCCGTCTCCTGACCTGCACCACCCTGATCGAAGGCACCGTGCGCAGCCGCCTGCGTGAGCGGTTCGATGTCACGCTGCCGCGCTTCGACCTGATGGCGCAACTCGACCGCGTGCCCGACGGCATGACGCTGTCGGATGTCTCCAAGCGCATGATGGTGTCGAACGGCAATGTCACCGGACTGGTAGAGCGCCTGGTCGAGTCCGGACATCTCGACCGGCGCACCTCGGAATCCGATCGCCGCGTTCAGGTCATTCGCCTGACCAAGGCCGGCCGCGCCGAGTTTCGCCGCATGGCGGCCGAGCACGAAACCTGGATTGCGGAAGTCTTTTCGGACCTGACGCCGAAAGACGTCCGCGAACTGATGCGGCTGCTCGCGAAGGCCAAGGGCTCCGCGCAAAAATGCGCAAACGGGCGGACCCCGTAAGCCGCGTGGCTGAGATCGACTACGAGGTCGAGTACAACAACCGGGCGCGGGTTCCCGAGAATCCCGCGTTGATGGCGGGCTGGGCGAGAGATGCTGCAGCCTATCGTGAAGAGCGCGCGCCGCGTTCGATTGCCTATGGACCGAGCACCCGCAACCGCATCGATTTCTTTGCCGGTGACGGGAAGGGGCCGATCGTCGCTTTCATCCACGGCGGCTACTGGCAGGCGCTGGATGGTTCTTCGTTCAGCCATTGCGCGCGCGGGTTGAATGTGCATGGCATCGACGTCGCCATCCCCAGCTACGATCTCTGCCCGCAGGTCGGTGTCGATACCATCATCCAGCAGATGCGCGCGGCTGCGCGCGAGCTGGCGCGGCTCGGCCGGCCACTCCTGATCAGTGGCCATTCGGCGGGCGGGCATCTGGCGGCCTGCCTGCTGGCGACGGACTGGCGCGCGCTCGACGCTTCCCTGGCAGGCGACCTCGTGATCGCCGCCTATGCCATCTCCGGCCTGTTCGATCTCGTGCCGCTGGTCGCAACCTCCATCAACAGGGCGCTGCAGCTCGATACGGCGAGCGCCAGGGCCGCGAGCCCCCTGTTCTGGAAGCCGCCGAGCCGTGGGAGCCTCGACGCCGTCGTCGGCGGCCATGAGAGCGCCGAATATTTTCGCCAGAGCCGTACCATGACGGAGGCCTGGGCGAAGGCGGGGCTGTCGACCCGCTACGGCACGGTTGCCGGCGCCAATCATTTCACCGCGATCGCGCCGCTCGCCGATCCCGCGTCGCCGATGGTGTTGCGGCTGAAGGAGCTGGCGCGCCGGTGAATTCCCTTTGGATTGCCAGGATTTCCGCTCTTGCGCCCAATTATTTTAAGTCTAAAATGTTTAAGGATAAAACGCTGCCGGGGCGGCTTCCGTTGTTTTTGAGCCTTTCTGAGAGCGAGGGGCAAATGTCGGGTAGAACGCTGAATCTTGGCCCGTCGGGTCATGTCGATGACTTCACGCGGCGAAACCTGCCGCCGGCGGAGCAGTGCCCGCAGATGCTGCTCGACCGGCCGGAGTTTCGATATCCGGAATATCTCAACGCCGCCGTAGAGCTGACCGACCGCATTGTCGCGCAGGGAATGGGCGATAATATCGCGCTCATCGGCAACGGCCGGCAGCGCACCTACAAGGAACTGGCGGACTGGTCGAACCGGCTGGCACATGCGCTCGTCGAAAATTACGGCGTCAAGCCCGGCAACCGCGTGCTGATCCGCTCCGGCAACAATCCGGCGCTGGTGGCGGCCTGGCTTGCGGCAACGAAGGCCGGTGCCGTCGTGGTCAACACCATGCCGATGCTGCGCGCCGGCGAATTGACCAAGATCGTCGACAAGGCGGAGATCGCGCTGGCGCTGACCGACAGCCGCATCGCCGACGAACTGGTCGCCTGCGCCAAGACCAGCCGCTTCCTCAGGCAGGTCGTGAATTTCGACGGCACATCGAACCATGACGCCGAGCTCGACCGGATCGCGCTGAACAAGCCGGTCAAGTTCGAGGCGGTAAAGACCGGCCGCGACGATGTCGCGCTGCTCGGATTCACCTCGGGCACCACGGGTGAGCCCAAGGCCACCATGCATTTCCACCGCGACATCCTTGCGGTCGCCGATGGTTATGCGAAGGAGGTGCTGAAGGTCACGCCGGACGATGTCTTTGTCGGCTCGCCGCCACTCGCCTTTACTTTCGGGCTCGGCGGGCTCGCGGTGTTTCCGCTGCGTTACGGCGCGACCGCGACGCTTTTGGAAAACGCCGCGCCGCCGGAGATGGTCAGGATCATCGAGACCTACAAGGCCACGATCTGCTTCACCTCGCCGACCGCCTATCGCGCGATGATGGCGGCGATGGACAAGGGCGCCGATCTTTCATCGCTGCGTCTTGCGGTGTCGGCCGGCGAAACGTTGCCGGCGCCGGTGTTCGAAGCCTGGACCCGCAAGACCGGCAAAACCATTCTGGATGGCATCGGCAGCACCGAAATGCTGCACATCTTCATCACCAACCGCGAGGGCGACGCGGTGGCGGGTACGACGGGGCTTCCGGTCACCGGATACGAAGCCAAGATCGTCGATGACGAGATGAACGAGTTGCCGGCCGGCATTGTCGGCAAGCTTGCGGTACGAGGGCCGACTGGCTGCCGCTATCTCGCCGACAGCAGGCAATCGAATTATGTCCGCGACGGCTGGAATCTGACCGGCGACGCCTTCGTTCGCGACGAGAAGGGCCGCTTCTCCTTTGTTGCGCGCGCCGACGACATGATCATTTCCTCCGGCTACAACATCGCAGGTCCCGAGGTCGAAGCCGCGCTGCTGTCGCATCCCGCGGTCGCCGAATGCGGCGTTGTCGGCGCACCCGACGAAGCCCGCGGTATGATCGTCAAGGCCTATGTCGTCATCGCCGCCAGCGCCACCGCGGACGATGCGCTGGCAACGGCCCTGCAGGAACATGTCAAGCGCGAGATCGCGCCTTACAAATATCCGCGCGCGATCGAGTTTGTAACGCAGCTGCCGAAGACGGAAACGGGCAAACTGAAGCGCTTTGCGTTGCGCCAGACGGCGCAGGCGCAAGCGAGTTCGCCCGGCGTCGCCGCAGAATGATGGAGAATTTCTCGTGAGCACGACTGATGCGCCGAGCCTCGCCGCCAGGAGCGAGATGTCGGAGGCCGCGCAAATCCTGCAGCCGAGTGGCTGGCCAGCGCCAAAGGGCTATGCCAATGGCATGGCCGCCTATGGCCGCATCGTGGTGACGGGCGGGGTGATCGGCTGGGATCATCAGGAACGTCTGGCCAGCGGGTTCGTCGCGCAGGTTCGGCAGGCACTCAGCAATATTGCGGCGATCCTCGCCGAGGGCGACGCGCGGCCGGAACACCTCGTCCGCCTGACCTGGTATGTCGTCGATATGGAAGAGTATCTCTCGAACCTGAAAGAACTTGGCCAGGTTTATCGGGAGATCTTTGGCGCGCATTATCCCGCGATGGCGCTGCTGCAGGTCGTGCGTTTGGTGGAGAAGGCCGCGCGGGTCGAGATTGAAGCGACCGCGGTGGTGCCGCGTTAAGCAGCACCACCAACTGATCAGCTTAGTTGCGGTATGAACTATCGACGCGGTCGAGCTTGCGCAGCAGCGCAGGCCAGGCGAGGTCGCCGTTGCGGTTCGGCTTATCCAGGCGCGGCTTCACCTTGTCGAAGGTCTTCTCCAGGATCTCGGTGGAGGGAATGATCAGCTTGGTGTTGCAGGACAACGCCATCACCTGCACTTCGCAGGCGCGTTCCATGCGGTACAGCAGGTTGAAGGCAGCCGGAATGGTTCGGCCGACCACCAAAAGCCCGTGGTTGCGCAAGACCATCGCCTCGTGCTCGCCGAGGTCGCGCACCAGCCGTTCGCGCTCGCCGAGGTCGTCGGCGATGCCCTCGAAATCATGATAGGCGATGTGGACGAACCGCATCGAAGTCTGCGCCAGCGGCAACAGCCCGCATTCCATCGCCGACACCGCCATGCCCGCCGGCGTATGTGTGTGCGCGACGCAGTCGACGTCGTGGCGCGCCATGTGGATCGCACTGTGAATGACGAAGCCCGCGACGTTGACGTTGTAGTCGGTCTGGTTGAACAGCGTGTTGCCCTCGACGTCGACCTTGATCAGGCAGGACGCGTCGATTTCCTCATAGAGCATCCCGTAGGGGTTGATCAGGAACTGGTCGTGATGGCCCGGCACGCGGCAGGAGATGTGGTTCGCAATCATCTCGGTATAGCCGTACAACGCGGTGAGGCGGTAGGCGGCGGCGAGGTTGATGCGCGCATCCCACTCTTGGGGGCTCACTTGCTCGCGGACCGATTTGACGACTTTGATGGCGGGGGCGCTGACGGGCGGATTCATTAGGGCTTTCTCCGTTTGAACGGGACGTCTTTTGGCGGCGTTCCTGAGGGCAAGGATATCTGCAACTATAGTCCTGTCGCAAGGCGGGCAGGGCCTTTCATGCACTCCCCAGCTTTGTTGCAGGGCAAAAGGCCCCGTCGCAAATCCTTCATCCGCGGCCTATACTTGGTCCCCGACTTCGTCATGATCCCCCAGAAATCGGAGCCTGTGTCATGAAGACCATCCGTTTTGCCCTGATCCTGCTGGCGATCGCTTGCCTTGCGCCATGGCAGTCCGCCAAAGCGGCTGACGTCATCTGCTACAACTGCCCGCCGGAATGGGCGGACTGGGCTTCGATGCTCAAGGCCATCAAGGCAGACCTGCATTACGACATTCCTCACGACAACAAGAACTCCGGCCAGGCGCTGGCGCAGATCCTCGCCGAGAAGGCCAATCCGGTCGGCGACATCGGCTATTTCGGCGTCACTTTCGGCATGAAGGCGAAGGCACAGGACGCGCTCGAACCCTACAAGCCTGTCAATTGGGACCAGGTGCCGGCCGGCCTGAAGGATCCGGACGGGTACTGGACCACCATCCACTCCGGTACGCTCGGCCTGTTCGTGAACAAGGATGCGCTCGGCGGCAAGCCGGTGCCGGCCTGCTGGAAGGATCTGTTGAAGCCCGACTACAAGGGCATGGTCGGTTATCTCGATCCGACCTCGGCCGCGGTCGGCTATGTCGGCGCGGTCGCGGTCAACCTTGCGCTCGGCGGCTCGTCCAAGAACTTCGACCCCGCGATTAACTTCTTCAAGGAGCTGCACAAGAACGATCCGATCGTTCCGAAGCAGACTTCTTATGCGCGTGTTGTTTCCGGCGAAATGCCGATCCTGTTTGACTATGACTTCAACGCCTATCGCGCCAAATATTCCGAGAAGGGCAATTTCGAGTTCGTGATCCCCTGCGAAGGCTCGGTGGTGTTTCCCTATGTCGTTGGTCTCGTGAAGGGCGCGCCCGACAAGGACAAGGCGAAGAAGGTGATGGACTATCTGCTCTCCGACAAGGGCCAGGCGATCTGGACCAACGCTTACCTGCGTCCGGCGCGCCCGATCGAGCTGCCCGAGGCCGTCAAGAACAAGTTCCTGCCGGACAGCGACTACGCCCGCGCCAAGAGTGTCGACTGGGGCGAGATGGAAAACGTCCAAAAAGGCTTTGTCGACCGCTATCTCGCCGAGGTCCGCTAATGCAGTATGGTGCCTCGGGTTACGGCTCGGGGCACCATTGCTGATGTCGCATCGTTCGTTTGTCTGGCTGTGCCTGCTGCCGCTTGCGGTGGTGACGGTGGCGTTCTTCCTGCTGCCGATGATGCGCCTCGTCGTCACCGGCGCGGAAGGGCCGCAGGGACTGGCGGGCTATCTCGCGATCCTCGTTGAGCCCCGCTACCGCTCGACCCTGATCAACACGGTGCTGCTGGCAGCCGCGACCACGGTGGTGACACTGGTCGTCGCCACCATCGCCGGCATGTTTCTGCAGCGGCACCGTTTCCCGGGCCGTGCCGTGCTGATCGCAATGCTGACCTTTCCGCTGGCCTTTCCCGGTGTCGTGGTCGGCTTCATGATCATCCTGCTGGCGGGCCGGCAGGGCCTGATCGGCGATCTCGGCAATCGCCTGCTCGGACAGAAATTCGTCTTCGCCTATTCGATCTACGGGCTCTTCCTCGGCTATCTCTATTTCTCGATCCCGCGCGTCATCCTCACCATCATGGCCGCAGTTCAGAAGCTCGACGCCGGCCTCGAGGAGGCCGCTCGCTCGCTCGGCGCAGGCCCCTGGGCAGTGCAGCGTGACGTCGTGCTGCCGGCGCTGGCGCCAGCCTTTGTCGCCTCGGGCGCAATCGCCTTTGCGACCGCGATGGGCGCGTTCGGCACCGCCTTCACGCTCGCGACCAACATCGACGTGCTGCCGATGCTGATCTATACCGAGTTTACGCTGGCGGCCAATTTCGCGACCTCGGCGGCGCTCTCGGTCGGGCTCGGCGTCATCACCTGGTTCATCCTGGCGCTCGCCCGCTCGTTCTCGGGCAGCGCGGTCGCGGCGGCCGGATAAGACCATGCGCGACCGCCTGATCTTCGCCAGCCAGTTGCTCTTCACCCTGATCGTCGCCGCCTTCCTGGTGGTACCGGCGGCCCTGTCGATCACCGCCGGAATCACCGTAAATTATTTCCGTGGCATCTCGTCTGGCGTCACCCTGCAATGGGTGGCGCAGGTCTGGGAGGTCTACGCCGGCACAATCGCATTATCGTTCCTGATCGCGTTTGCGACGCTGGCGGTGACGCTCGTCGTCGGCGTGCCCGCGGCCTACGCACTGCATGTGCGGGGAGGGCGGCTGTCGCGCATCGTCGAGGAGATCATCACGCTGCCGCTCGCGATTCCGGGCCTGGCGATCGCGCTCGCGCTGCTCCTGACCTTTGGCAGCTTCGGCGAATTCCGCCGCTCCTGGCTTTTCATCCTGGTCGGCCATGTCGTCTTCACCATGCCCTTCATGGTGCGCTCGGTGATGGCGGTGTTCGCCACCGTCGATATCAAGACGCTGGATGAAGGCGCAGCTTCCCTCGGCGCCTCGCCCTGGCGTCGCTTTCGCGACGTGATCGTTCCCAACGCGGTGCCTGGCATTTTGGCCGGCAGCCTGATGGTGGTGACGCTTTCGCTTGGCGAATTCAACCTGACCTGGATGTTGCACACGCCGCTTACCAAGACACTGCCGATCGGATTGGCCGACAGCTACGCCTCGATGCGGCTGGAAGTCGCCTCCGCCTATACGCTGATCTTTTTCATCATGATCATTCCGCTGCTCGTTGCCATGCAGCTCTTCGCCGAGAAGGAGCGCGCGCGATGAGCGACGTCGCGGGACATGGCGCTTCCATGCGCATCGAGAACTGCGGCAAGACCTTTGCGGATGGCACGCGGGCATTGGAGCCCGCGACACTCGACATCGCGCGCGGCGAGACGCTGGTACTGCTCGGGCCTTCCGGCTGCGGCAAGACCACGATGCTGCGCATCATCGCCGGCCTCGAGGTGCCGGATGAAGGCGGCAAGGTATTATTCGACGGCAAGGACATGACCAAGGTGCCGATCGAAAAGCGTAATGTCGGTATGGTCTTCCAGTCCTATGCGCTGTTTCCGAACATGAGCGTTGCCGACAATATCGGCTATGGCCTTAAAATCCGCGGCGTATCGAAAGACGAACGCGCCGCGCGCGTTGCCGAACTGGTCCGGCTGACCAACATCACGGGCCTGGAGAACCGCCGCATTGACCAGCTCTCCGGTGGCCAGCGTCAGCGCGTGGCGCTGGCGCGCGCGGTGGCGATCCGTCCGGGTATTCTATTGCTCGACGAGCCCCTGACCGCGCTCGATGCGGCCCTGCGTGAACGGCTGCGCAGCGAGCTCAATCGCCTGTTGCGCGCACTCGGCATCACTGCGATCTATGTCACCCACGATCAGTCCGAAGCCATGGAGCTCGGCGACCGCATCGTCGTGATGAACAAGGGCGCGATCGCGCAAATCGGCACGCCGCGCGACATCTATTTCACGCCGCGCAATCGCTTCGTCGCCGAATTCATCGGCGCGGCGAATATCATCGAAGCTGCGCTCGAGAATGGCCAACTCGTGTTGCCGGGCGGGCGGCAGCCGATCGCGAGCCAGATCAATCTTGCCGCTGCGGTCGCCATGGTTCGGCCGGAGTCTATCAGAGTAGTGGAAGCGGGCAGCGCGCCGCTGTCAGGTGCCATCGACAGCATCGCCTTCAATGGCGAGAAGCAGCGTCTGGTCGTGAGCGGTGCCGCCGACAAGACATTGACCGTCGACGCGCCGAACACACTGCGGGCCAAGGTGGGTGAGCGCGTCGGCCTGTCGATCGCGCCGGAAGCCGTGCGCCTGTTACCCCCCGAGGATTGAGAACACCGATGCCGCACAAGCAAATTCGCATCGCGCAGATTTCCGACCTGCATATAAAGCCGCCGGGTACGCTCGCTTATGGCCGCGTCGATACGGCGAAAGCGCTGGAGCGCTGCATGGCGGCGCTGAATGCATTCGAGCCGTCTCCGGATTTCGTGGTCATCTCCGGCGACCTCGTGGATACGCCGACGGCGGAAGAGTACGCGTATCTCAAGCGCTTGCTTGCGCCGCTGAAAGTTCCGTTCGCCGGCATTCCCGGCAATCATGACGGCCGCGAATTGATGCGTGCCGCATTCCCGAACGCGGCTTACGCGTTTCCGTCGGGCGCGCTCAACCAGAAGCTCGCGGTCGGCGAGCTCGATCTGCTGCTGCTGGATTCCAGCGTGCCCGGCAAGCCGCATGGCGAATTGGAGCCGCCGACGCTGCAATGGCTCGAGGCGACGCTCGCGTCTTCGACGGACCGCCCGGCGCTGTTGTTCCTGCATCATCCGCCGTTCGTCGCGGGCATCTGGCATATGGATCACCAGAATCTGCACAATGCGGCAGAGCTGGCACCGATCATCCGCCGTCACCCTCGGATCAAGCTCGTCGCGACCGGCCATGTCCATCGCGCCACCTTGACGATGTTTGCCGGCGTGCCCTGCACGATCTGCCCGGCGCCCAATCACGCGGTCGATCTCGATCTTGCGAAGTTGCGCAAGCCGTCCTTCAGGATCGAGCCACCGGCTTTTCACCTCCACACCTGGTTCGAAGGCGAGGGGCTCGGGCAGCTCGTGACCCACCAGGTGCCGATCGGCGAGTTCGACGGGCCGCATCCATTCTTTGCGGCGGACGGCAAGCTTCTGTGAACGCCTTTATCTGAGCTTTTCCAGGTTGCGATAGGCCTTGGAGGTCTTCTTCAACAGCCGCTTCTTCTGCTTCGGATTCAGGAATTTGAGCGGCGTCTGCACGCCCTTCCGCTCCAGCTCGGCCGCAAGCTCATGGCCTCTGGCGCCGTCGTTCAATTGTCCGAGGGATTTTTGCGCCTTGCTGAGATGTTTGAGCGCGCTCTTTTGCTTTGAAAATTTCTTGTCGGCGAAAAGGTCTTCAAGGGAATCGATGGAGTAAGTGAGCTTCTTGTTGAATAGCCGCAGGCGATGGCGCTTCTTGGTTCCCATCTCGCGAAGTTTGCGGCTTCTTTTCAGGAGCCTTTCCTCCCACTCCTCGATCTTCTTCGCGCTGTAGGCGCCGACCGGGGAAGCGCGCTCCTTCGCCGCCTGCTTGCCCTTCTTGGTCGACCACGGCCCATTTTCGATCCAGCCGGAGGTCTGCTCGATCAGCCACCGATATCTCACCGAACTCAAGATGCGCGCGAGATGCTGGTGGCCCGCCGCGCGCTTCTCGTCCCAGGAGCCGAGTGCGGCCACCGCCTGCGGCCGCTTCTTGTCGAGCGACTTGATTCGGTCGACCGCGACATCGAGATCGCGAACGCCGCCAAGCTCGCTGTTGAGCCATTTCAGTTCGTCGCGCACTTCGTCGCGGACGGCATCATGGACCATCGGCGAGAAAAACAGGATGACGGTGCGCAGATGCGTGAGCGCAATGCGCATCTGGTGCAGCGCGTTGGGGTCGCCATTTCCGGTTGCGTCACGGTTCGCGTTCAGCGCATCGAGATGGCGCCGGGCGACGATCCGGAACGCCGTATCGCAGGCCATGGCGCTGTTGAGCCGCGGATTGGGGGCGGGGCGCTGCGCGGGCAGCGCCGGTTTGGCGCTGGATGCGGTCTTGACTGCAGGTTTCCGGGGTGCCGGCATGGTGCTTTGCTTGGACCTCGGCGGCGATATTATAGTTCCCCGTGAGGGCGGCAACCTCTGACGGGGGCGTTGGAAGCACCTCTTTGACCTTTGGTATCAGTTCGTTGCCTTGCCAAGCTTGAGGCGGGATAGCAATCTTTGCCAAAAGAGGCTGGCGCCGTTTGCAGAAAAGCTGGCCGGCCGATAGGGGGAAAGATGCGCCTGTTTCGATGGCTCGCGCTGGCACTGATCGCCGGCAACACCAGTGCCTTTGCCCAAGGCAGTTACCCCGACCGTCCGATCAAGATGATCGTGCCGCTCGCTGCCGCGAGCGCCGTCGATGTCGCCGCGCGCATCGTGACGCAGAAGATGGCGGACAACATGGGCCAGCAGTTCGTGATCCTGAACCAGCCCGGCGCATCCGGCTTGATCGGCGCGGAGCAGGTCGCTCATGCCGATCCGGATGGCTACACGATTGGCGGCTTCAATGACAGCATCATGACAATGGTGCCGAACCTGCAAGCCAAGATGCGCTGGGACATTCTGAAGGATTTTGAGCCGGTATCTCTAGTGGCTACCGTCGAGTGGGGACTGATCGCCAGCAACCAGACCAGCTTCAAGAGCGCGGCCGACCTGATCGCGGCGGCCAGGGCAGCACCCGGGAAGATCGATTACGGCAGCGGCGGGCCGGGCAGCCCGCAGCATCTGGCGATGGCGATGTTTGCGTCCAGCGCCGGCATCTCGCTGACGCATGTGCCCTACAAGGGCGCGACCCAGGCCGCGACCGATGTTGCGGCGGGGCAGATTCCGGTTGGCTTTCAGGGCCTGGGGACGGTCGCAGCGCTGGTACGCGGCGGCCAGCTTCGGTTGATCGGGGTGTGCACGCAGAAACGGTTGCCGACTTTTCCCGACGTGCCGACCATCGACGAGTCAGGGCTCGCCGGCTTCTTCTTCAATTCCTGGTTTGCGATTCTCGCGCCGGCGGGCACGCCGAAGGAGATCGTCGCGCGGCTCAATGCGGAAGTCGTGAAGGCGCTGGGCGACGCAGAGGTCCGGCACAAGCTCGAGGATTTGGGCTTCGCCGTGCGCGGCAGTTCGCCGCAAGAACTGGGCACCATGACGCGCGATCAGCTTGCCAGATATGCGCGGCTGATAAAGGAGATGGGCATCGGCAACGAATAAGATGATTCGCATCTCGTCCAAACGGCTGCTCCAGCCGGCCGGCCAGGCCGGATTTCTCCACACTTTAAGGTGTGAGTCGGGTTGTGTGCTACCGCCATCGCCCTGTACTCGTCTAAAATTGTTCTACAGTCATTCGCATCGCGAAAACCTACCGCCGACGCATTGCTCGCCTACCTTCAGTGATGGACCTAAACGCTTGTTCCGCCACGATCTTTCGCTAGTCTGAACCGGATGGTTGGAGGAAGCCAAGGGTGTTTTGCCAAGTCTGCGCGTCGACCCTGAAACCCGGCGACCTCTATTGTGCATCCTGTGGCGCGTCGGTGTCGGACCATCCGTCCAGGCCGGTCAGCGACGTTCGCGACCGGATCACCGGTGAGCGGAAGTACCTCACTGTCCTTTGTGCCGACCTGCAGCGCTCGACCGATCTGATCTCGGATCTCGACCCCGAATCCGCCATTTTTCGGCTTGAGCCGGCCCTGAATGCCATGCGTCTGGCGGTCCGCCGCAACCGCGGCATCGTCAGCAAGGAGGGCGGTGACGGCCTGATCGCCCTGTTCGGGGCCCCGCATGCGGACGACAACCACGCGGTGCTGGCCTGTCATGCCGGCATCGAACTGGTTCGCCGCATCAAGCTCCTCAATGACCCCGGGCTTCATGTCCGGGTCGGCATTCACGCCGGTTATGTCGTCGCCCACGTCATCGAGGCCGATCTGTCCTCGATCTATGAAGCGGGCGGGCCAGCGGTGCATCTGGTCAAGCGACTCGAAAGCGCGGCACAGGCCGGCCAGATCCTGGTGTCGGAATCCTGCCAGAGCCTGTCGTCGGGACTTGCGGTTTTCAACGCGCTGCCGCCGAAGCGGCTGGAAGGTTTCGCGGCGCCGGTACCCTGCTACGAGCTTACCGAGATCAGCGGAGTGACGCGCTGGCGGGCCCGCTCCACCAAGGGGTTGTCGTCCTTTGTTGGCCGCACGGATGAGGTCCTGCAGCTGCAAAAAGCGGCGCGGGAGGTCGGTACCGCAGGTCAGATCATCGCCCTGGTGGGGACGGCCGGCATCGGCAAGTCCCGCATGGCGCACGAATTCGTCGGCGACCTGCGCCAGCAGGATTGGAAGGTGCTGGAGGCCGACGGCAATCCGCTGCAGCAGGCCGTTCCCTATGCGCTGTTCAAGAAGCTGCTGCAAAGCGCGCTCTCGGCCGGCAACCTGACGCCGGACGACGCGGCCACCGCGCCCGGCGAGGAGCCGTCCCTGCACGCCGAGCTCTGGCCGGCCGCGCTGCATGCGGTGCTCGATCAGCCCGTCACCGATCCGCGCTGGGGCGAGCTTGAGCCGCTGCTGCGACGGCGGGTGATCAGCGACGCCGTACTCGATGTCCTCGACAAGGTCATCGGGACCCGGCCGACCGTGCTGCTGCTCGAAGACCTGCACTGGATCGATGGACAAAGCGAAGCCGCGATCGAAGCGGTGCTGTCGCTCGCCGCGCGCCGCCCGTTATTGGTGCTCCTCACCTGGCGGACCGAGAACACGCCTGGATGGCTGGCGCGGCTCGATGTCCGCCGGATCTGGTTGCGCTCGCTCGATGCGACCGCGGCAAAGGCATTGCTCGACATCATGCTCGGGACAGCCGCCCATCTCGACGGCCTCAAGGCCCATGTGCTGCGGCATACCGGACAGGTGCCGTTGTTCATCGAGGAGGTCGCGCGCCAACTGGTCCAGCGTGGCCTTCCCGAGGCAGGCTCCCAGCTGCTTTCGAAGGCCTCCTGGGAGGCGCTGGAAGTTCCGCCGACGGTGCAGGGCGTGATCGCCTCGCGCATCGACCGGTTGCCGAGGGAGGACAAGACTCTGCTGCAGCTTGCTTCCGCAGTGGGCACGCGGGTTTCGCCGCAGCTGTTGACGACGGTGACCGGCATGCCGATGGCGCAGCTGCAGAGCCGGCTCTGGTCGCTGGAGATCGTCGACTTCCTGGTGGAGTCGCGATGGCTCGCCTCGGTGGAATACGAATTTGCCCACGACCTCATTCGCGAGGTCGCCTATGACTCGATCCTGCGCTCGCATCGCGGCGAGCTGCATAACCGGATCCTGCGGGCGATGGAGGCGAGCGCGCCGGGGCGCGAGGAAGAAATCGCCGAAGCGCTGTGCCAGCATGCGGTGAAGGCGCAGGACTGGGTGAAGGCCGACCGCTACGGACATATGGCAGCCAAAAAAGCTTTTACCCGCTCGGCCTTTCGCGAAGCGACGGAATATTTCGAGATCGCAATGGATGCGGTCGACAAGCAGCCGGAATCCGTTGCGCGGGAGCAGCGGGCCGTCGACCTGCGGATCGAGTCGCGGTTGGCCTTTGTTTCTCTGGGAGACATCGAACGTTGGTTCGCCATGGGTCGAGACGGCGAGACGCGGGCCGAAAGGATCGGCGACGAAGGCCGCCGGCTCGCCTCCATCACGATCCGGGCGGCAGCGCTGAACTTCTACGCCACGCCGTATGAAGCCATCTCTGCTGGTGAAGAGGCCGTTGCGCTGGCGAGGCGGCTCGGCAACACGACCTGGCTTTGTCTTGCCCTCTATGGTCTTGGCCAGTCGTATTTTCTCGCTGGCAGATACAGGGATGCGGATCGGCTCAGCTCCGAGGCGATCGCACAACTTACCGCCCACCCGGACGATGCCCCACCGGGGACGACGGGACCAAGCCTCCTCGTGGTGTGTTACATGATGAAAGCGTTGGGCTATGCGTGGTTGGGTGAATTTGATGAATCGGAGCGCGCTTGCCTGCAAGCAAGCCATTTCGCTCAGGCCCACGACCGGCCGTACGACACGGTCGCCGCCGACTATGGCCGCGGCGTCGTCCAGTTGGCACGTGGTCATCTGGATGAGGCCGAGCCCGCGCTCGACCACGCGCTGCGCGTCTCGCGCGAAAGCGAAGTACGGTTGTTTCTTCCCCTTATTCTGTCCGCGCTCGGAAACCTCCATGTGCAAAAGGGACAGGCCGCGCGTGCGCGCGATATCCTGCTACAGGCCAAGAACGAGGCGGATATCCTCGGGCATGCGGTGAGCCAAGTTGCGGTACCGGCCTATCTCGGGGCCGCCTATGCGCAGCTCGGCGAAGTTCAGCACGGCCTCACTCTGGTGCGGGGCTGCCAGGCGGGAGCACGACAGAAGGGATATGGCGGCATTGAGTTGCTGGCCACATTCTATGAGGCCAACATGCTGGCATCGCAGGGAACGTCGGGTCGGGCAGACGCCATGGATTGCCTGAAGCGGACCATCGACTTGGCGGCCCGGCTTGAGGCTGGGCCGCTGCTTGCCGCCGCAAGGGTAACGCTGGGCCGGCTTTTGTCCGATTCCGGCCGGACTGCCGAGGCTCAGGACGAGCTAGTTCAGGCGCTCGCATTATTCGATCGATCAAAAATGACTGTACAGATGGAGCGTATTAGGGCAACTCTTTCCAAATTCTCGGACGTGTAATTTGTTTTCGATACAACCACTAGGTGCTGGCGGATTCAGGGGAGATCAGAATGGGTGGGTTTGTCTACGGCGGCAAGTTCGAACAGAAAATCAACGATTTATACAGCCATCAAAACATTCACGAGACCGCCAAGAAATTCGCGGACTTTGAAAAGCAGCACGGGCCCTACAAGTTCGGCCAGGGCTACACCAAGCATATCGTGCCCAAGGCCGAGGATTGGGCGGATGATTCCGGTTCCACCAAGGGGCACGCCAGCTGGGAAAAGCATTCCGGCGATATCCCTGAGCCCATCCGCAACAAGCTGACCGAGGTGATCTCGACCAACCTCAAGTCCTCCCATCCGTTGCCGATGGTGCTGAAGGTCGGCGAAAATGTCGACGGTACCCACGACCTGCACGTGCGGACCTTCGTGCACAAGGGCCACGTCCATATCGGCATGCACGTCCTCTGCCCCAACTCCTCGCTCAAATAGGCGGCGTTCGTAATCTTCTTTTGGAGGCGATCGAGCAAGCAAAACCCACCGGTTTTTGCTTGCCTTTGTTCTGTCTTACGGGCTCCAGACGCGCCTGCGAGACGGCTCAGAGGTTGCAACTTGTCCGGAACGATCGATCCGGGAGCATTGGTACTGGGCTCCATCTTCGCATTTGGCCCCCGGTCCGGGGCCGGGGAGGCGGTTTCCGGTTGAAAATGTGACCGCCGTTGACTACGGAAGGAACATAGTGCCTTGCTATTCCTTCTGGAGTTCCAATCGGCGTGCCGCAGGATAACACAGGGGATGCTCGCCGCCCGACCGGCAAATTGTCGGCGCTGCGCAAGCACGAGATCTTCAGCGATCTCGACAACGAGGCGCTTGAGCAGCTTGGCCGCTATGCCAAGCACACCGTGCTCAAGCGCGGTGCGACGATCTTTGCCAAGGGGGACCCCGGCAACAGTCTCTATGCGGTGGTCTCCGGGACGGTAAAGATCAGCATCTCCTCGCCGGACGGCCGCAATGCCATCCTCAATCTGGTCGGCCCCGGCGAGACGTTCGGCGAGATGTCCGTGCTCGACGGACAGACGCGGAGCGCGGACGCCACCGCAAACACCAATTGCGAGATTTACGTCATCGATCGCCGCGATTTCCTGCCCTTCATGCGCAACCAGCCGGCGCTTTCCATGAAGTTCATCGAGCTGTTGTGTACGCGGCTGCGACGGACCAGCGACCAGGTCGAGCAGGTGATCCTGCAGGATCTGCCGGGCCGGCTCGCCAGCGCGCTGCTTGGCCTGGCCGACCGGCGCAAGCTCGAGCCGGAGAGCCAGACCATCTCCATTACGCAGCAGGAGATCAGCGAGATGGTCGGCATGACGCGCGAAAGCATCAACAAGCAGTTGCGCGCATGGGCCGTGCGGGGCTGGGTCCGTCTCGAGCACGGCGCCATCGTCGTGCTTGATCCCGTCTCGCTGCGCGAACTCGCCGAGGCGGGCACGAGCTCGGAAGAGTGAAGCGGAATATCAATTTAAAATTGTATCTTTGGGAATTTTACGATCGCTCAGGCTTGAGCGGCCTGGAGAATTTTCGCAAATGTGACGCAGATCGCATTTGCTTTTCATAAGCTACGCTAATGACCCGGTGCATCTCCGCTGACAGGAGGCACCGATGCTGCAGCGTCCCCACGACCAATGGAAACCGACCGGTCGCCGCGATTCCTCCGGCGAAATCACCACGCTTCTCGCAATCAACGGCATTATCGTGCTGGTGCTGCTGGTTCTCGCGCTCAGCACTCCCTCGGCATCCGAGTGGATTTCGGCTGCGGCCCAGGCCGAATTTGTCAACCCTGACATTTCGACCGCCGCCCCGACGCAGATCGCGCAACCCGCGGAGCAGACGCGGATCGTCAGGTCGAATTGACGCTTGTCGGAGCGCCGGCCAGGCCGGCACTTCCGCAATTTTTACAGATAGCCTTCGCCGGCTTCGGCCGCGAAGCGCCCGGGATCGCCTTCCCAGACGATGCGCGCGTGCTCCAGCACATAGACCCGGTCCGCATGGGGCAGCGCGAAGGTCACGTTCTGCTCGCCGAGCAGCACCGTGATCGAGGTGGTCTGCCGCAACTTCTCCAGCGCCTTCGACAATTGTTCGAGGATGACCGGAGCCAGCCCGAGCGTCGGCTCGTCCAGGATCAGGATCTTCGGCTGCATCATCAGCGCGCGGCCGATGGCGAGCATCTGCTGCTCGCCGCCGGAGAGTGTCTGCGCGAGCTGGCTCTGGCGCTCTCTGAGGATCGGGAATAGCTCAAACAGCCAGGCGAGCTGTTTGGCCTTGTCCTCGTCGGAGAGATGCTGTCCGCCGAGATCGAGGTTCTCGCGCACCGTCATCTCGCCGAACAGCTCGCGCGACTCCGGGCATTGCACGATGCCGCTGCGGGCGATCTTCGCCGGACTGATGCCGCGCAGCTTCTCGCCGTCGCGGACGATGTCGCCGGAATAGGGCAGGAAGCCCGAGATCGCGTTGAAGAGCGTGGTCTTGCCGGCGCCGTTGAGGCCGACCACGGAGACGAATTCGCCGTGATGGATGTGGATCGAGATGTTCTCGAGCGCCTGCGCCTTGCCGTAATGCACGCTGAGATTCTCGACCTGCAGCGCCGGCACCTTGTCCTTGAAGCTGGTCTCGGGGCGGGCATGGGTTTCGAGCGCGCCGCCGAGATAGACCCGCCGCACGGTCTCGTTCTTCATCACCTCGTCGGCGCGGCCGGTGATGATCTCTTCGCCGAGATACATCGCAAGCACGCGGTCGACGAGGGCGGCGACGCTTTTGACGTTGTGGTCGACCAGCAGCACCGCGCGGCCTTCGTCGCGGAAACTCTTGATCAGCTCGGAGAAGACGCCGACTTCGGCAAGCGTCAACCCGGCAAAGGGCTCGTCCACCAGCACGACCTTGGGATCGCGGGCGATGGCTTTCGCAAGCTCGAGCCGGCGCAGGTCGGCAAACGGCAAGGTCGGCGGGCGGCGATCCGTCACGGAGCCAAGGCCGACGCGATCGGCGATCCATTTGGCGCGTTCGGTGAGCGCCTTGTCGGCGAACAACATGAACAGGCTGTCAGGCAACAGCGCCACCATGATGTTTTCCAGCACGGTCTGTCGGTTCAGCGGCCGCGAATGCTGGAACACCATGCCGAAGCCCTTGCGCGCGATTTTGTGCGCCGGAAGACCCGCGACATTCTCGCCCTGGAACACGACGTCGCCCGCGGTCGGACGCTCGATGCCCATGATCGATTTCATGGCGGTCGACTTGCCGGAGCCGTTCGGCCCGATCAGGCCGAAGATTTCGCCCTCGCGCAGGTCGAGGCTGAGGTTCTTCACCGCGGTCAGGCCGCCAAAGCGCTTCGTCAGTCCGCGGACTTCGAGGATCGGGGCGGCGTTGGTTTTGGCGTCCATCACGAGCGGGCCTCGCGCGAGAGGGCCGATCCGAGGAAGCCGCCGGGGAAGAACAGCACGACCAGAAGGGCGACAAAGGAGACGATGAAGGTCGCCAACTCGCCGGTCGGGCGCAGGAACTCGCCGGCGACGATCAGAAAAATCGCGCCAAGTGCTGCGCCGAGCACGGTGCGGCGGCCGCCGAGCACGGCGGCTACAATCACGTTGACGCCGACGGCCACGTCGACGACGGTCCCGACCGAGGCAGTGCCGAAATAAAACACCAGCAGCGCTCCCGAGAGCCCCGAGAAGAACGCACTTACGATGAAGGCGAACAGCTTGTGCTTGACGATATTGAAGCCGAGCGCGCCCGCCTGCACGGGGTCCTGGCCGCTCGCCTGCAGTACCAGGCCAAGCGGCGATTGCGAAAGCCCGTAAAGGATGGCGGCGCTGATCGCCATGAAGCCGAGCGCGATCCAGTAATTGGCGTTGGCGTTGATGGTGATGACGTCGGGAATGGTAAGACCGATTTCACCGCCGGTGAGGTCCGCGAACACCACGATGAAGTTCTGCAGCATCAAGACGGCGACCAGCGTGGTCAGGCCGAAATAGGGGCCACGCACGCGCAGTGCGGGCAGCGCCAGCACGAAGCCGGCGACGACGGCGGCGAGCGCGCCAAGCACGATGCAGATATAGACCGACCAGCCGTACTGGTTGTTGAGAATGCCTGCGGTGTAGGCGCCGACGCCGATCAGGAAAGTCGGGCCGAAATTCACTTCGCCCGCAAAGCCGAACAGCAGGTCCCAGGCCATCGCGAACACGCCGAAATAATAGGCGACCGTGAGCAGGCCGAGGACGTAGCCGGAGACGTAGAGCGGCAGCGTTGCCGCAATCGCGACGACGGCGATCGAGATCAGGAACAGACGGGATTTGAAGAAGTCACCCATGCTCATCGCCTCCCGAGTAGGCCCTGCGGCCGGATGTACATGACGACGACGAGCAGCAGCAGCGCCGGGATGGTGCGGTAGGCCGGCGAGATCAGATAGGCAGTGATGGTCTCGAGATAGCCGACGACAAAGGCTGCGATCAGCGAGCCGGAGACACTGCCGAGGCCGCCGAGCACCACGATCGAGAACGCGCTCGCGGTCAGCGGTCCGACGCTGTAGGAGCTTACGCCCAGGAACATGCCGAGCAGCACGCCGGCGATGCCGGCAAGCACGCCATAGATGGCCCAGACCACGATATAGATGTTGGTCAGCTCGAGTCCCAACAGCGTGACGCCGCGCGGGTTCATCGAGGCCGCCAGCACCGCCTTGCCGGTGCGGGTGCGGTTCACCAGAAGCCAGAGCAGCGCGATCACAAGACAGCAAACCACCGCGGTGAAGATCTCGTTCTTCGGCGTCCGCACGCCCAGGACATCGACCACGCCTTCGACGATCGGCAGCACCGTCTTGGCGTTGTTGGTGAAGAAGTAGGCGATCAGCTCCTGGATCATGATCCCCCACAACAGCGTGCCGGTGAGGACGAAGATTTCCTTCTCCTCGCCCGGGATCCGCCGTGACTTCTGGATCGGCTGCACGACCGCGAAATAGGTTGCGAACGACATGGCGAGCGCCACGGCGACGCCGATCAGCGCGCCGGTATAAGTATCAGTGTGCAGCACGCTCGCGGCGGCCCACGCCGCCACCGCGGCGGCCACCATGATGGCGCCGTGCGAGAGATTGAGCACGCCGGAAACGCCGAAGATCAGGGTGAAACCGGTGGCGCCCAACGCGTAAAGGGCACTGACGGCAAAGCCGTCGATCAGGATTTGTAAGGTAAGCATTTATCTCGGCCGCGGCAGCACCGCTGCCTTCACTCAACGAATCGCCCATACCATCAGGCTCCCGGACATGCCGGGAGCCTGCCTGATGCTTATCAGTTCGCGGTGACCTTGATGAAGGCCGGGAACTTGATTGAGGTCTTGGCCACTTCCTTCGGCCAGACCGCGATCTGCTGGCCGTCCTGCCACTGCAGCATGAGGCCGGTGATCAGGCCCTTGCCGTATTTGATCGAGTGAGTGAAGGCATCATCCTTGCCGTAGAACTGGACGCGGCCGATGGTGCCTTCCCAGTCGGTCTTTTCCAGCGCATCGACCAGCTTGTCGGCGTCGGTCGAGCCGGCGCGCTTCACGGCGTCGGCGATGTAGTAGACCTCGTCATAGGCGGTGTAGCCGGCATAGGACGGGTAGTTGCCGAACTTGGCCTTGAAGCCATCGGCGAACGGGATCGACTTCGGCGTCACCGCGACGCCCGGTCCGGACACGCCCTGATAAAGCACGCCGTTCGAGGCATCGTTGGTGTCCTTGCCGAAGGTCGAGTTGGTCGCCTGCGACGAGATACCGAACATCGCGATCGGCACCTGCTGGTTCTTCCACTGCACCGTCGGCTGCACGCCGACATGCGAAATGCCCGTGATCATCACGTCGGGCTTTGCGGCCTCGATCTTGTTGAAGATCGGCGTGAAGTCGGTGGTGTCGGGCGAGAAGCGGATGTGGTCGAGCACCTTCAACCCGATCTTCGGCAGGCATTCCTCGTAGCCGACATCGAGCGGCTTGGTCCAGGCCGCGTCCTCGCTCATGATGACCGCCGTCTGCATGTGCTTCTGCTCGACCAGCAATTCCTTGGCGGCGTCGCAGACCGACAGCGCGAGCGCGGCCGAGGTCAGGTAGCCATGGAAGGTATATTTATTCTTCTCATAGTCGGCATGCACGCTCTTGCTGATCTCGTTGGAGGCAGCGCCCGGCGTGATGAAAGGTGTCTTCAGGCGCGAGGCCCAGGGCTCGAGCGCCAGCACGACTTCGCTGATATAGCTTGCGATGACGATATTGACCTTGTCCTCGTTGACCGCGCGCTGGAAGGCGCGAACGGAATCGGCTGACGAAGAGTGGTTGTCGTAGGTGACGATTTCGATCTTGCGGCCGTCGACGCCGCCCTTGGCGTTGATCTCGTCGGCAGCCATCTGCGCAGCTTGCGGGATCGAGGCGCCGGCGATTGCCTGGGCTTCGGCGATCACGCCGATCTTGATCGGGTCGGCGGCATAGGCGGGGCTGGAAGCGGCGATGAGGGCGAGGGCGGTGGCTCCGAGGAGCCCGTTCAGTGACCGGAGAACAGGCGATCGGGATGTTTTTTTCATATTGTTTCTCTCCACTTGTTAAGTATTTCGCTGCCTTCCAACCATTGTAACGGCGCAGGCGACCTCGGCAAGAGGAACGGCGCTGCCAGCCGCCTCCGCGGGTCGCAACTAAAGTCGATGATTACGAGTTGGGCAGGCGCGCCGAGCGGCAGGCTTCATGCGTCGATGATCGCAACCGCTCGCGTCCAGCCGGCGGAGGCGCGTTCGATCTTCACGGGAAAGCACGATACCATGAAGCCAGCCGACGGAAGCTGCTCCAGATTGTGCAGCTTCTCGATGTGGCAATAGCCGATGTGGCGGCCGGCCTTGTGGCCTTCCCAGATCAGGCTCGCATCCCTGGTCTCGGCATACTTCTTCGCCGTGAAGACAAAGGGCGCGTCCCAGCTCCAGCCGTCGATGCCGGTGAGCCGCACGCCGCGCTCGAGCAGATACATGGTTGCTTCATAGCCCATGCCACAGCCGGAATTGACGTAATCTGGCCTGCCATATTTGGCGCCTGCCGAGGTGTTCACCACGACGATCTCCAGCGGCGCGAGCGTATGCCCGATGCGCTTCAACTCGTTCTCGACATCCTTGGCAGTTGCGACATAACCGTCCGGCAAATGCCGGAAGTCGAGTTTCACGCCCGGCTGGAAGCACCATTCCAGCGGCACTTCATCGATGGTCCATGAGCGCTCGCCGCGGTTCATGGTCGGGTGGAAGTGCCAGGGCGCATCGAGATGGGTGCCGTTGTGGGTGGAGAGCGAGACTTGCTCGACCGCCCAACCCTGGCCGTCAGGCAAATCCTCCTTCTTCAAACCATCGAAGAACTGCAGCATGCGCGGCAGGCCTTGCTGGTGATCGATGTAGGTGATGGTCGGATTATTGCCCGGCGGATCGGCCGGGACGTCATTTTGCAACGGCACGGAAATATCGATCAGCTTTCGCGCCATTGCGCTCACTCCGCCTCTTGTTGTGGCCCTAGTCCTGAACGTTTAGCAGCTTTGCGGCCGTCCGGCCGAGGATGTCGGCCTTCTCGTCGTCGCTGAGAGATGCCGTCGCAAAGATCGGATTGACCGGATGCATTTCCCAGGCGTAGGGATAGTCGCTGCCGAGCACGACCTGGCTGGCACCGACCTGCGCCACCAGATGGCGGATCGCTTCGGGTTCGAAGACCAGTGAGTCGAAATAGATCTGCTTCAGATATTCCGTCGGCTTCTTCTTCAGCTTGATGTCGGGGTTGCAGCCCTTCGGTCCAACCAGACATGCATGATCCGAACGGTCGGCATAGGAGCCGAGATAGCCGCCGCCGTGCGCGGCGATCACCTTTAGTCCGGGGAAGCGATCGAACGTTGCTTCGAAGATCAGGTGCGACAGGGCGATCGTCGTGCCCAGGGGATTGCCGATGGCGTTAGGGAGCCATCCGTTGCCCGCAAGCCGCTTGTTGAGCTCGGGCTGGGCCTGCGGGTGAATGAAGAGCGGTACACCGAGCTCTTCCGCCTTGGCCCACACCGGATGGAATTTCGGATCGGAGAACTCCCGATCCTCCACGCGGTCGCCGATCGCGGCACCCTTGAGGCCTTGTTTCTTGACCGCGGTCTCCAGTTCCTGAACGGCGAGGTCAGGCGCCTGCAAGGTCAGCGAGGCGAAGGCCGCGAAGCGGTCGGGCTTCGAGGCGCAGAGTTCGGCGAGCTTCTCGTTCTGGATCCCCACGATTTTCGCGGCAAGATCGCGGTCCTTGCCATACCAGAACGGGTTGATCGACAGCACCTCGACGTCGATGGCCTGCGAATCCATCGTGGCAAGCCGCTTCTCGACGGCGATGAACGCATCTTCCGCGCCGTTGACGGGCGGAATCTGAACCTTTGGCGCATCGGCGCCGAGCAAAGCGCCGGCTTCGTGGAAATGACAGTGGGAGTGTACGTCGATGGTCTTGACCCGCTTGCCGGCAACGCTCACTGGGATGGTCTGGCGTGTCGGTTGTTGGGCGCCGGCGCGATGCGGCATGCCGCAACCGCAAAAGACAATACCGGCGGCGGCGCCGACGCCTGTTTTCAGGAAATCGCGGCGTGTCGTCATGACGAGGTCCTCCCTGGCTTTTGTTTTCGTTGGGTCTGAGGGTAGAACAAGCAACGGGGCGGCAGCAAGGCACACGCCTTGCGCGCAGCGGAAAAAATCCGATCAGACCGGCTTGATGCCGGCCTTGGTGATGATGTCACGCCATTTCGGCACTTCGTCGTCGATGCGCTTCTTCATGCCGTCGGGGCCGTTGGCGATGACCTCGAAACCGTCATTGCGCAGTTGATCCGACGTCTTCGCCACTTTCAGCACCTCGATCGACCTGGCCGAAAGCATCTGGACGATTTCGGGAGGCGTCTTTGCGGGCGCGAGAAAACCCTGGAACGTGTCGGAGATGAAATCCTTGTAGCCGAGCTCGACCATGGTGGGTACATCGGGCAGGTCGAACCAGCGATGCTCGCCGGTGACCGCCAGCGCCTTCAGCGCACCGGATTCGATATGCGGATGCGCCGGCGGCAGCGCGGCAAAGGTGACTTGCGTCGTGCCCGAGAGGACCGCCTGGATCGCCGGGCCGGCGCCGGAGAACGGAACGTGGGTGAGGTTGACGCCGGCGTCGAGCTTGAAGAGTTCACCGGACAAATGCGGCGTGGTGCCGATGCCGGGGCTCGCGTAGTTCAATTCGTTCGGGTTTGCCTTGGCGCGCCCGACCAGATCGGCGATGGAATTCACGCCGAGCTTGGGATCGACCAGGATCACATTGGGCGACGTGCCGAGTTCCGCGATCGGTGCAAAATCAGTGTAGGGGTCGTAGGGTATTTTCGCGTAGAGGCCGGGATTGACGACATAGGCGCTGGACGTGATCAAGAGCGTATAGCCGTCCGGCTCCGCGTGAGCGGTGATGCCGATGCCGATATTGCCGCCGGCACCAGGCCGGTTTTCGACGACCAGCGTGCCATTGATGGCTTCGCCCAGACGGGCGGCGACGATACGTGCCATGATGTCGGTCGGGCCACCTGGCGCGAAGGGGACGATGATCTTGATCGGGCGGTCGGGATAGCCGGCGGCTCTTGCGATGCTCGAGCCAAGGCTTGGGCTGAGGCTTGCCGTGGCGATGGCGGCGCCAGTCGCCCGCAGCAACTCGCGGCGCGACCAGAGCGGTGTTTTCTCACGCATGACGTTTTCTCCCGTGCCCGCGTCCTAAAGGCCGAACACGGCCACCGCGCGGATGGGAGAAGCCGTACCTTCTCGCCACTTCATCGGCAAGCCGATGAAGGTGAACTGGCCCTGGCCGAGCAGGCTCTCCAGGTTGCACAGGCTCTCGATATGGGTGATGTCGAGATCGAGGCAGGCCTTGTGTACCAGCAGGTTGACGTCGCTCATCGGGCCCGGCCGCATCGAATCGATGCCGAAATGCACGATGCCCTGTTTGGCCAGCCATTCGGTTGCCGCGACATTCACGCCGGAATTGTCGGTCGAATATTCCTTCCGCGGGAAAGTGCGCTCGTGATGGCCGGTGCAGAGCAGCACGGTACCGCCCTTCGGCACGCCGACGCCTGCTTTCTCGACGGCCGCTTCCAGATCAGCCGGCGTAATTTCAGTCTTCGGCGCAATGTGCCGCAGATCGAGGCAGATGCCCGGCACGATGCATTTTTCGAGCGGGTATTGATCGATGGAAATCCCCTTTGGGCCGAAATGCCGGGGCGCATCGATATGGGTGCCGCCATGATCGGCCATCGAGATGAACATCGATGCCAGTCCCCAGACATTGCCGGAGTCGGCGAGCGCGTCGGCGTGGTTCTTCCAGACGCCGTGCATGATGGGAGGATGTCCGGGATAGCTGGGCGTGCGGTGATAGAGCTCGCGGCTGAGGTCGACGATTTTCATGAAGGGGCCTTGTCGTGTGGAAGTGTGCGCCGACTTTAGCGCAGCACGTGCCTCGGCAGCCACAGCGATATTTCAGGGACATACGTCACGAACATCAGGACAATGAACATTACCGCATAGAACGGCCAGATTTTTCGCATCACCTGTTCGATTGAGACTTTGCCGACCGCGCAGCCGACGAACAGGATCGCGCCGACCGGCGGATGGCACAGTCCGATGCCGAGATTAAGCAGCATGATCATGCCGAAATGAACAGGATTGACGCCGAAATTCGCCATCACCGGCAGCAGGATGGGAGTCGCGATCAGGATCGACGGCGCCATGTCGACCAGCGTGCCGAGCACGAGCAGCAGGATATTGATCAGCAACAGGATGACGTATTTGTTTGACGAGATCGACAGGAAGAACGCCGTCATCTTGGCCGGCATCTGCGTCAGTGCCATGATGTAGCCGACCGCGGAGGCGCAGGCGATCAGCGTCATCACCATCGCGACCGTGCGCAAGGTCCGGTGCAGCAGCACCGGCAGGTCGCTCCAGCGATAGTCGCGGTAGATGAACATGGTGACAAAGAACGCCCAGAGGCAGGCCACGGCACCTGCTTCGATCGCCGTAAAGATGCCGCCCAAGATGCCGCCAAGGATGATCACGAGCGTGATCAATCCCCAGGCTGCGTCGATGGTGATCTTGACGGCATCCTTGGCCGCCACGCTCTGGCCACGCGGATGGCCTTCGCGATAGGCGATGACGAGGCACAGAACGATCAGGGCGAAACCGAGCAGCAGCCCGGGAAACACGCCGGCCATGAACAGCGCCGAGATCGAAATCGTGCCGCCGGTCGCAAGCGAATACAGCACGGCGTTATGGCTCGGCGGCACCAGCAGCGCCTGCACCGAGGACGTGATGGTGAGGTTGGTCGCGAACACGCGGGGATAACCGGTCTTCTCCATCTGCGGGATCATCACCGAGCCGATCGCCGAGGTGTCGGCCACCGCCGAGCCGGAGATGCCGCTGAGAAACGTCGTGGCCAGCACGTTGACGACGGAGAGGCCGCCGCGCACGCGGGTAAAGCCGACCAGCACGTCGGCAAAGGCGACGAGCCGCCGCGCCATGCCGCCTTCGGCCATGATCGCGCCGGCGAGCACGAAGAAGGGAATCGTCAGCATCGCGACCTTGCTGACGCCGTCGGAAATCTTCAGCATCAACGCTTCCAGCGGAATCCCGATCGCAAACGCGCCCGCAATCGCGGCCATCGCCAGCGAATAGGCGATCGGCATGCCGATCAGGAAGCACACGATCATCGTCCCGAGCAGAATGAAGATTTCCACGAGGGGTTACCTGTTCAGTCGAATGATACGGCTTCGGAGTGGTGGCCGATCGGATCCGGCGGGGCGCCGAGGAAGATGCGCTCGATGATGAAGAGCAGGAGGCACACTCCGCCGACCGGGATCGGCAGATAGGTGACGCCGACGGAGAGGAAGGGGAAATCGGCGATGGTGTTGTGCCAGGTCACTTCGACCAGCTTCTCGCCCCACACGATCATGAAGATCGCGATCAGCGCCATCAACAGCTGCACGACGAGATCGAGCAGTCCCCGCCACGGCTGCGGCAGCTTGTCGGCGAAATAGGAGATGTTCATGTGCAGGTTGAGCCGGTATCCCGCCGCCGCGCCAATGAAGGTCAGCACGATGGTGAGCAGGATCGCGAGCGGCTCCGGCCACGACGCCGCGCTGTTGAGCACATAGCGGGTGAACACCGCCCAGGGGATGATCGCGGAGATCATCACCAGGGCGATGCCGCCGACCAGAACGCACAGCAGGTAAAGATAGTCCATCGCGCGGCGATACAGTCCGGCCATGTCAGAACTCTCCTCCTTGGAGATCGCGCCTTACGCGATCTCCTGGATGCGCTTGATCATGTCCTGATACTTCGGACCGTATTTGTCCCAGACCGGCTTCACCGCGTTCTGGAACGGCGCCTTGTCTGCGATCTCGATGATCTCGCAGCCGGCGGCCTTGGCCTTCTCCATCGCCGTCTGCTCATACTTGATCCAGAGTTCCCGCTCCTCCATTTGCGCCTCGCGCGCATGCTTCTTGATCAGGGCCTGGTCGTCGGCCGGGAGCGCGGTCCAGGCCCGCTTGGAGAAGGCCAGCACCTCGGGGATGATGAGGTGCTCGGTGAGCGAGTAATATTTCGCCGCGGTATAGTGGTTGCTGAAGACATAGCTCGGCGGGTTGTTCTCGGCGCCGTCGATCACGCCGGTCTGCAGCGCGCCGAACACCTGGTCGTAGCCCATCGCAATCCCGTTGCCGCCGAGCGCGTTCATCATGTCGATGAAGATCGGGTTGCCGATCACGCGGACCTTCAGTCCCTTGAGGTCGTCGACGGTTTTCACCGGGTGCTTGGTGTTGTAGATGCTGCGGGCGCCCGAATCCATCCAGCACAGCGCGACCAGTCCGGCATTGGCATTCGCCGATATCCTGTCTAGCAGATCCTGTCCGACCTGTCCGTCCATCATCTTTCGCGCATGCGCCGTGTTCTTGAACACGAACGGCATGTTGACGACGTTGATGTCGTCGACGATCGGTCCCAGTGCACCGGCCGAGACGCGCAGCATCTGGATCGCGCCGATCTGGGTCTGCTCGATGGTTTCCTTCTCGGCGCCGAGCTGGGCGGACGGATACATCTGGACCGAGAGCCGGCCAGAGGTCGCTGCCTCGAGCTTCTTGCCGAGGCTTTCGGTTGCCGCCACCGTCGGATAGCCGGCCGGTTGCACGTCGGCGGCCTTGAACACGGACTTTGCCTGCGCTCGCGCGCTCGAGAGCGGAGGCAGCGTTGCGGCTGCACCAAGTCCGGCACTCAATTTTAGAAAATCACGTCGCTTCATCTATCCCTCCCTTGTGTTTTGTCGTTCTGTTCGTAGCCTGATTGTTGTTTTGCTAGCGTTGGTCGTCAAAGAACTCCGGATTGATGTGCTTGATCGCAGCGATATCGCCGAGCAGACGCTCGATATGCTTCGCCATCGCCACCACTGCGGCGTCCGCATCATGCGCCTCGATTGCGGATAGGATGCGCTCATGCTCGGCGATGACGGTTCCCATCCGACCCGCCTGCGGCAGCGTCAACAGGCGAAAGCGGTCGACATTGACTTTCACCTGCAAGATCAGCTTCCAGATGCCGGGGTAGCCTGCGATCTCGGCGATGGTGGCGTGAAACAACTCGTCGGCCTGGTGGAAGGCTTCGCGATCCTGCGCGGCGTCGGCCTCGCGCTGCCGCTCCACTACCGAATGCAGGGCGAGAATCTGGCTGGAGCTGGCGTGCTCCGCGGTGATCCGCGTCGTGGTTTCCTCCAGCGCGCGGCGGATGACGATCGCTTCCGGCAGCGCCGCGATCGGTATGCGCGAGACGTTGATGCCGGATTGCGGAAAGATATCGACCAGGCCCTCGTCCGACAGCTTCAGGATGGCTTCGCGAACGGGCGTACGGCTCACGCCATAGGTGACCGCGATCTCGCCTTCCGAGATGGCTTCGCCTGGGCGGCGCTCCAGCGACACCAGCTCGGCGCGCAAATCGGCATAGATGCGCGATGCGGCTGTAGCCGTGCGCGGCCGGCCATTGCGGCGAAGGCCGGTCGAGGCCGTCGGCGCCTCGGCTTTTCTGGTGGCGCGTTCGCGCATCCTTGCTCCCTAAACTAATATATTAGTATATGAACCGGCCGAATGACGCAAGCACGCTTATTCTGGGTTGTATAGGGAGGCTTTGACGTGACGGATTATCGCAACTGTTCGATCTCTCCGGGAAGACCGCCGTTGTGCTGGGTGCGGCCTCCGGCATCGGAAAATCTTCTGCCGAAGCGCTTGCTTCGCTTGGCGCCGGCGTGCTCTGCGCCGATCGCGACGCTGCCGGCGCGGAAGCGACCGCGGCGGGCATTCGGGGGAAAGGCGGGGCGCCAAATTGGCGCCATTCAGAAAAAAACGGCGAACTCGGGGCTTGGATCCGCCGATTGTGATCGGCCCCTTTCTTGCCCAGCTATCGGGCGAAGCAAGATTGCGTAAAGCTGATCTGTCGTTATAACGGAACGTACCGCCCACTTGGAGACCATTGCAAAGCGTCTCGAGCGTTTCGCGAGGCATGTGATCGTATTGCGCGGTGGGCAAAGCGAGAAGCATCGTCGCGCGGCTCGCAGCAATTCCCCAGGCCGAGGAACGTGTCATAGTCGCGACCGGACGCTACCTCGGCGAAGGGTTCGATGATTCCCGCCTCGATACCCTTTTTCTTGCCACGCCGATTGCATGGAAACGACGCCAAGCGCGAGGTGATCATATATATGGTTATGTCGACATGAGAGTGCCGGTTCTGGCCCGCATGGCTGCGAAACGCCGCATTGGCTATCAGTCAATTGGTTACGAGATATTGGGTGCGCGCGATTTGTTTTCCGGCCAGATGGTCAGATCGAGCGACTCGCTACGCGACAGTCGAGCGACCAAATCGTTAGAAGCGTGCGGACGGAATTACAAAGAGGCCGCCAAGCCGGATAATTCCTTTTCAGCCTGTCCGACGCCAAGGGCGCGGATTTTGTGAGTGGATATCGCGAGCTCCGAAAGGAACGAGACCAACTCCCGGCTATCATTGGCAATGATTCGCGGAGGCGCCTCGATGAGCCGAACCCAGCCAAAATCCTCGCCGACGGATGAGCATGCGAGACGGATCGCGCAGGCGATCGCCAAGGGTCGACCGCCCCCGTTCAATGATGCCTTCGATCGGTACTGCGAAGGCTCGCCACGCGAAATCTTTGCCGCCTTCACGGGCGCGGCTCGCCACATGCCTCCGGCTGGCCAAGATGAGCTGCTTGCGATCGGTTATCTGTTTCTGCTGCAGCGGCTGCTCGAGCATCTACGTTATCGCACCGATCGCGGCTACGCGGACGCAGCCAAACTGATTGCGGATTTTCAGGCCGATGTCGTCGCGCAGGTCGAGGCCGGAAACGTCGACGGCCGCATGCTTGCCTTTGTGGGGGGAGCCCTGCACCAGTCGAAAATCCCGGCATCGCCTGAGCTTGCCGCGGCGTCGGCAAGGCAGCCCGTCGACCCGGACGAGGATGGACCGCTTCCGACCGACGTCCACGCCGCTCTCGCCGGCATCCTCAGCGCCTGCGATGGCGATCCGTTCCTGGCCGTGGGCTCGCTGATCGAAAGCGGTCATGCCATGCCGGCGGAAACCCGCAGCGCCTTGGCCGTGGGCCTGGCGCTTGCTGGCATCCCCGAAGCGCGTGGCGCCGCGGTTCTGTTCCTGCTCGACCCAAATTCGACTGTGCGCCGGGCGGTTGCCGGCGCGCTTGCGCAGGTCGCCGCCTCGCTGACGCCGACAGAGGTCCGGCGGCTGATCGCAATGCGCAATTGGCGACCCGAGAACGAGCGAGCCGAAGTCGACGCGGTCATACGCAAGGCGCGAGCGGCTGGGATCGATTGCGCGCCATGGGAGGCCGGCAGCATCGAGGCAATCGTCGCCACCGCCGTCGATGGTGCCACAGCGCAGGGATTCCTGCTGATATCCCCGGCCGGACGGAAAAAGCGGATCTCGTCGGTCTTGACCAAAGGCGGGATTGCGGATGCCTGGAGCGGCGAGCCGGAATCGCGCCGCCAGATCGAGATGAGTCTCGCCGCCGCCGGGTTGGATACCCCTACGCTTGCCGTATCCCGATCATATCTCGATCGCATCGTGGCGCACGAACTGGCGCTCAGTATAGAGAAACGAGAAGCGCCGCCGTTCGGCCTGCTCCAAGTCGCCGAAACTATCGGTGGTGCCGATTGGCAGCCCGCGCGCATGGCCTTTGGTGAAACGCTCGCCGGGCTGATCGCCGAGGTCCCCAAGGCGATGTGTGAGCCCGCCACGCTCGCATCGGTGCTGCGGAAGAGCAATGAACTTGCCGAGCTGGAGGCCGTCGCACAATCCTGGTTCGAGGACGAACCGCAGGTCGCTCAAGCGGTGGAGCGCGCCCGCGGCCGTGATCGCGCCAAACTTGCTACCTATCTGTTGCAGAGCGTCATTGCGCGACATCGTGATAGATGGGCTGACATTGTTTTGCGCACGGCCCTATGGATGCGCGAGGCCCCGCCGGAGGCCAACCTACGCTGGCGCGAGCTCGCGATCGTTGCAAAAGCGCTCGTCGACGGACGGGATGTGACGGAGATCGGATTGATGCGCGATATCGCATTGCGGACGATCGCGGTCCTCGCTGGGCGGATGTGAGAGAGCCGTGGGCGCGTTTTGCGCCGCCTATTCGCGGAATGGGGGGCATGGTAGGCGAGGTGGCGCAAAAAATCATATTGCAATTTTCAATTGCATATGAGTTCGTAGTTTTATTCTGAGCGGCGCGCCATGTCCGCCAATGCGCCAATTTTCACGATACGGCTTCGAGCCGCGACTTGGCCGTTTCGAGCGGCTTGGTGGCAATCGCGCCAATCCCGCGATCCGAGGTCAGGCTCGATCGGGTAGATCAAGATAGGCCAGGCGATCCATGACGCCGTCCGCGAGCCCTACCCTGTAGACGGCTTCAGCGAAGCGCCTGTCGTCGGCTATTCCACTCAGCTTGCTATTGCCCATGCGCCGGGGCAGCAGCGTGCAAATCGGCTCAAGCATTTCGATCTCGAACGGAACGTTGGCGCCGGCGGTCATCGAGAACGGCCCAGGAGTCAACAGCCTTGTAGCGATCAATTCTCCGTCGCCTATCGAACTCTCAAGCCCGATGTCGAGCAGCCATACTTTGGAGTTGCGGAGAATATCGGTGGCGATCAGGCCCGCGGCGTCGTGACGTTGTTCGATCAGGAGTATTGCAAACTGCGACGCGCGCATCGCGTCTAGCATCAGCCGCTCGTCGGACTGTGGTTCAAACCTGACCGACCTCGCGTAGCGGTCGATTGCCCGCGAACGATCCGCCGGCGCTGTGTAAATGGCAAGGTCGTAGACGTAGTACATCTCGTCCATGTCATCGAGGATCAACGTCTTTCCCTGTGCCAATCCGAGCCGACGCGCGTGTTTCAGCAGTGTGTCGCCGGATATGAACTTAAGAACTTCCTCATGAAGTCTGTTGGAGATTTCCCGAAGGTGAAGATAGCCGGCAAGGATATCGCCGCTCGCCGAAGGCATGTCGCCGCCCCAAGGCAGGGTCGGCTGCTGTTGGACAAGAGGAAGGGCCATGGAACTTTCTCCGAATTGGATCCGCAGCTCCTCGCGATAATTAGCGCCGCGTATTGATTCGCGAAACTGCCATCTCCCGATTTCGAATCGGCCGGAGCCGAGACCCTGTTCGGCACGGAGGAATTGGCATCCAATAAAAGGCGAGGCGTTTTGCATGCCCCGCCGGATTCCGCCTATCGGCTGCGCGGTTTCAGCGAAGCGATGCCGCAATATCAGCGATCGACCTGAACAGGATAAGCGGATCGTCCTTTGAGGGAATAAAGCCGCGTCGCCCCCAGAAGGCAGCAGCTTCCGCGTCAACTGCGTTGACAATCAGCGCGCGACCTCCGATCAGGCTCGCGGCCATGACGCACCGTTGCAATGCATGTTTAAGCAGGCCGGTGCCAATTCCCTTGCCGATCCAGCTTTGATCGGTCGCAAGCTGTCCGAGGAGCAGGCAGGGGACAGGGTCAGGCGGCTGACCGGTCCGAATGGACCGCGGCAAGCGTGATGGCACGATCGCTGTCGGTGCAAGGCCATAATAGCCGACCACCCGGCTAGCCTCGTGAACGACGATTACCGCTGTGAAGCCCTTTGCCTGGTTGGAGAGCGCCCGCGTCTTGAGCCACCGGTCGAGAGATGGTTTGCCGCAGGAGAACTCATCGAGACTATGAGCCGGCGTCAGTGGTTCGGGGCCGGAGATTGCCAAGCTTCAGCCCCTGGTATCCGAATCACCTTTTTGCTTTGACGCGTTTTCTTTTCGCGAACCGGGATCAACTTCGCTCGAAAACGCTTTGGTCTCCCATGGTGCCGCGCGTCGGAAGAGTTCGATCATTTCCGATACCGGGGTGGCCGGTCCGGACAATGCCGCCATGAAAGCCTTGAATCCGGCGGGACTCATTCGAATGGGGGCTGTCTCCATCAGCACCTCCTCGGCCGCACGTACTGCCGCGTCACGCACGAAATCGGTGCGTGAGCGGCCACGCAGTGCCGCCGCCCGGTCGATGATGGCAATGTCGGTTTCGGGCAGCCGCATCGAAAGCGGATGCTCCTTGCGCTCAACGGCTCGGGACATCAGGGGACCTCCATGGCAGCAAATATAGAGCTCTGTAGCGCATTTTGCAATACAGTTCTGAGGGGGATTTCAAGCACCGCTCCCTTCGTCTAGCGGTTAAGACGCGGCCCTCTCAAGGCTGAAACAGGGGTTCGATTCCCCCAGGGAGCGGCGTCATCGGCGGCGTGCGATGGCGCAAGCCGCAGCGATGTGATGGCGCTGGGGAAGACCGGGGGTGAAACGTTTCCTCGGATCGAAATCGCGGTGACGACGCCCGGGCTCAACATCCGCAAGACTTATCCTGGACTATCGCGAGGAGGGACCTTGACCGCGTCATCAATCTCAACATCAAGGGCACGGTATGGTCCTTCCAGGCTTTTGGCCGCATCCTGGTCGAGCAGAAGGGCGGCAGCCTGGCGTGCTCGTCGTGCGAGCGGTGACGATCGAGCCGGGGCTTGCGGTCTATGGCTTGACCAAGGCCACGATCGGTTTGCTGGCGAAGGGTTTTGCTTCCGAAGTCGGCCCGCTCCGGCGTGGGCGTCAATGCGATCGCGCCGAGCATCGCCGAGACCGTGCTGACGGGGCCGTTCAAGCAGCGGCCGGACATCTACAATCTCTACGCCGGGCATACCGTGTTCAACCGCTGGAGCACTGCCGACGAGGTCGCGACCGCGGTCGACGGCCCGCCGACCGGGCTCACGCAGCTGCACAAATCATAGGAAGCCGGCGCGGGCGCGCTGTTCTCGCGCGTCGGCGCTGGTGAGCAGCTCTATCAGCGCCTGTGCTTCGCTCGCGCGCGCGGCGCGCGTGGTGACGCCCGCCGTGTACATGGTTGCAAGCTCGCAGCCCTTCGGCAGTGATCCCGACAGCTCGACTCCGCTCGTCGAAATAATCTCGGTCGATTGCGTGCAGCCGATCGGTCGTTTTGCGGCCGATGCCGCGAGCTCTCGCATCGCCGTCGCGCCATTCAAATAGATTTTGAGGCGCGGGGCGACTTCATCGGCGATGCCAAGCTGCGCCACCACCTTGGCGACATGAATGCCCGCGGTCGAGGCCTTGATATCGGGCACGAAGATCGCATCCGCCGCAAGGAACGCCGCGCGCAGATCATCGGCATTGCTGACCGCGACCTTGGGATCGCCGCTGCGCACCGCCAGCGCCGTCTCAACCACGCCGATGTCGGTGATGGAGCAAGGGACGACGAGCTTCTCGTCCGCAAGTTTCGCCACCAGCGCATTCGTCAGGATAATGATGTCGGTGGCAACGCCATTGCGCAGCTTGTCCGCCATGCCGCCGACTGCGCCGAATTCACCTTTGATCTCAAAACCGGTATTGGTCTTGAAGGCGGGCGCAAGACTTGCGACCAGCCCATGCGCTGCGCCGCCGCTCAGAATATTCAGACTGTTCATGAAGACTGTTCCATCGCCGCGATCAGGCTGTCGCGCGTGATCGGCAGGTTGCGGACGCGCACGCCGAGACAATCGAACACGGCGTTTGCGATCGAAGCCGTCACCGGACCATGCGCGGCTTCGCCGGCGCCGACCGGATCGATCTCGGCGCGCTGGATCACCTCGACCTCGACCTCAGGCACCTCGGAAAAGCGCAGGATCGGATATTCCGTCCAACTGTTGCTGGTGATGCGTGAGCGGTCGAAGCGCACGCGCTCCTTCAGCACCCAGCTTGTCGCCTGAATCGCGCCGCCCTCGATCTGGTTGATGACGCCGTCGGGATTGATGGCCTCGCCGACATCGACGGCGAGTGTCAGCTTCCTGACGCGGATCTCTTCGTCGCCCTCGATCTCCGCAATCGCCGCGCAATAGGCGCCAGTGTTTTTATAACGGGAATAGCCGACGCCATGGCCGGTGCCGGCCTTCGGCGCCGGTTTCCAGCCCGCGCGTTTAGCGGCGGCGCGAATGACGGCCTTTGCGCGCTCATCCTTCAGATGCCGCAGGCGAAACGCGACCGGATCCTCGCCGCGCTCAGCCGCGACCTCGTCGAGGAAGCACTCGATCGCGAACACATTGCCCTGCGCGCCCAGCGTCCGCAGCGCCGAGGTGCGCACTGGCATCGTGAGCAGGCGATGGCTTTCGATCTTCCACGCCGGGAAATCATAGAGCGGAACCGAATTGCGGTCGCCGCCGCCGCCATTGGCCTGCGGCGGATTGCCGGAGATCGCGATCGGAAACGGGGGTTCGAGCTCATAGCCGGCAAGCAGCGTCGGCTTGGTGCCACGGCCCGGCCGCGCCGCGTGGCCGTTGCTCCAGATCGAATGCCGCCATTCGACGATCTCGTTTTGCGCATCGAGATCGGCCTCGATCTCGATCGCCATCGCCGCACCGAACGGCCCGTGCGTCATTTCATCCGCCCGCGACCATTGCACGCGCACCGGCTTGCAGCCGGCGGCCCTGGCGAGGAGCGCCGCGTCGAGCGCGACATCGTCGGCCGGGTTATGCCCGTAGCAGCCGGCGCCTTCGAGATGCTCGACGGTAATGTGCTCCAGCGGCAGCTTCAGCACCAGCGCCAGATCGTTGCGCAGGAGATAGACGCCCTGGCTGTGGGTCCAGACATGGACGCGATCAGCGCCGCTCCATTGCGCCATCGCGCAGGACGGCGCGATCGAGGCATGCGCGATGTAGGGACGGACATATTGCCGCTTGAGTGTGCGTTCCTTCTTGGCCGCGTTCGCCGCCGTCCTGGTGTCGATCAGCGTCGATTCCACCGGCTGCGCTCTCAGGAACGCGGCGAGGTCGCTTTCGTCCGGCAGCGCTTCGCCCTCGGCCCAAGTCGCCCCCTTGCGTAGCGCCTTGAGCGCAGCCTCGGCTGCGGCCTCGGTCTCGCAAACCACGCCGGCGAAACTGCCGTCGCGCACGACCGCGCCAAAGCCGTGAACAGCACGCGCGGCGTCTTCCTTCAAGCCGACGAGTTTTGCCCGCGCATTTTCCGGCCGCAGCACGCGGCCGTGCAACAGGCCGGGCAGGGCCGTGTCGTGGATGAAACGCCGCTGCGCAAAAACCTTGTCGGGAATGTCGAGGCGTTGCGCGGATTTTCCGGCGAGCGCGCGCTCTGCAATCGACTTCGGTTTCGAGCCGGGCGTCGCGTCGCGGTCGAGCGAAACCTCGTCGGCGAGCTCCCAATAGCTGGTCCTGACATTGCCGGGGCCCGAGATTGTGCCGTCCTCGATTTGAAGCGCACTCGCATCGACACCGAGTCGGTCGGATGCGGCGGCCAGAAAAATCTGCCTGATTTCGGCGCAGGCCGCGCGCAGCGCGCGGCCGGAATGCTGGATGGACAGACTGCCCGAGGTGACGCCTTCGTTCGGGCTGGCCGCCGTCGTCGCCCGCACCATCTGCACGCAGCCGATATCGACATCGAGCTCGTCGGCGGCGATCTGCGCAAGCGCGGTGACGATGCCTTGTCCGATCTCGACCTTGCCCGGTGACACCGTGACCTGTCCGTCGCCAGCGAATTTGATCCACGACGACAGCCGCGGGTTGGCGGCGAGGCTGAATGGCAGAGTGGGCGCGGCGCTGCTCATGTCGCGGCCGCCTCATTCGCGGCGCGCAGGATGGCGCGCACCATGCGGTTCTGCGAGCCGCAGCGGCAGAGATTACGGTCGAGAGCGGCGCGCACTTCCGTTTCCGTCGGCCTCGGGTTTTGCCGGAGCAACGCCGCCGCGCTCATCAGGATACCGGCAACGCAATAGCCGCATTGCATCGCCTGCTCGGCGATGAAGGCGCGCTGCAACGGATGCGGCCGCTCGAAGCTGCCCAAGCCCTCCAGCGTCGTGACGTCCTTGTCCGCGACCGACCACATCGGTGTATCGCAGGAGGTCACCGCATGATCGCCCACCAGTACGCGGCAGGCGCCGCATTCGCCGGAGCCACAGCCGAAATGCGGACCGGTGAGGCCGAGCGGCCCGCGCAAGGCATCAAGCAGCATGCCATCGGGATCGGCGTCGATCTCGGTCGGAGCGCCATTGAGGCGAAATCGGATGCTCGGCATGGCGGGTGAAACGCTGCGCTAGGATTTGTCGAATTTTTTGACGACTTCTGCCCATTTCGCAATATCGCCGCGGAGGAATTTATCGAATTCTTCCGAAGTCATCGACATCGGCAGCGCGCCCTGTTCCTTCCAGAGTTTGACGATCTCGGGCTTTTTAACGAACGCATTCAGGGCCGCGTTGAGCTTGTCGATGATCGGCTTCGGCGTGCCCGCAGGCGCCATCAGGCCAAGCCAGATCGTCGCCTCGTAGCCCGGCACGCCAGCCTCGATCACCGTCGGCACATCAGGCTGCACGTCGGAGCGCTTGGTGCCGGTGGTCGCAAGCGCGCGCACCTGCTTCTCCGCGATGTTGGGCGCCATCGCCGGCACCGCGTCGATCATCATTTGGACCTGTCCGCCGATCACGCCAGATCGCGCCTCGCCGCTGTTGCGATAGGGCACGTGCACCACATCGATGCCCGCCATGGTTTTGAACAGCTCGCCGGCCATGTGATAAGGCGTGCCCTGGCCCGATGAGGCGTAGTTCAACTTGCCCGGCTGCGATTTGGCGAGCGCGATGAACTCGGCCAGCGTCTTGGCCTGCACGGACGGATGCACCACGATTACGAGGTCGGAATAATTCACCGGCGCGATCGGCAGCAGGTCGCGCATCAGTTCATATTTGCGCTGTGCCGCCGGAACCAGCGATTCATTCGCCGTCTGGGTGTTCGACATCATCAGGAGCGTGTAGCCGTCGGGCGGCGACTTCGCGACCTCCTGCGTGCCGATCACGCCGCCGGCGCCGGTGCGGTTCTCGATCACGAAGGGTTGACCCATGCTTTCCTGCAGCACATTGCCGATCAGCCGCGCGGCAACGTCGGCAGGCCCGCCCGCGCCGAAGGGAACAATGATTTTGACCGGTCGGTTCGGATAGTCCTCTGCGTACGCGGAAGAGCTGACAATCGGCGCCGTCAGCAGCGTCATCGCCAGCATTAGCACAAATCTGGAGCCCCTCATTCGCCTCTCCCGGAAATGTTGTTGGTTGGCGCTCAATCTAGCTGCATCGCAGACAGACTGTCGACGATAGACTATCGCGCGCTCGCAGGAATAAGACTTAAGATTCGGTGTCGCGGATTGTTCGAACGGGCGGGCGCTTGCGCGGGCCTTTCACGAAACTCGAATTTCAGGAGGCCGGCTGCGCGTCAAGCATGCTTCGTATCCTCGCGGCGAGAGACGCTTGCGAAAACGGCTTTTGGATTAGCGAGACGCCGGGATCGAGGCGCCCCTGATGCACGATGGCGTTGCGAGAATATCCCGTCATGAACAGCGTCTTCACGCTTGGGTGGGATTGCCTGACCGCGTCGGCCAATGCGCGACCGTTCATGCCGGGCATGACTACATCCGTCAGCATCAGCTGAACCTTGGTGTTGGAGGCGAGAAGCGTCAGTGCCGCCTCGGCGTCGACCGCCTCTACGACGCAGTAACCCACGCTGCTCAGAGCTTCGACGACGTAAGCGCGAACGTTGGGGTCGTCCTCGACAACGAGAATGGTTTCGCCAGATCCTTCCTGGGGTCGTTGGTCCTGGGACGCGTTTGAGGGTGCAAGCTCAGGCCCGCTCGAGATGCACCGTGGCAGATACAACCTGATCGTCGTGCCCTGACCGGTTTCGCTGTAGATTCGCAAGTGGCCGCCACTTTGCCTGACAAAGCCGTAGACCTGACTGAGCCCGAGCCCGGTACCCTCGCCGGCAGGCTTGGTCGTGAAGAAGGGCTCCGTCGCCTTGTCGACGATTTCCTTCGGCATGCCGCAGCCGGTGTCGCTCACCGAGATCATGACGTATTGCCCAGCCTTAAGATCGTCGAAGGGCTGGCAATAGTCCTCGTCGAGAAATGCATTGCCGGTTTCGATCGTCAGCTTCCCGCCCTCAGGCATGGCGTCACGAGCATTGATCGCAAGATTGATGATGGAGGATTCCAGCTCGGCGGTGTCGACCTCCGTCTGCCACAGACCCGCGCTGGCGACTGTTTCGATCGACACTTTTTCGCCGAGCGTTCGGTTGAGAAGATCTGACAGTCCGGCAATCAGCCGGTTGGCGTCGACAGGACGGGGGTCGAGCGGCTGGCGTCGCGAGAACGAAAGCAGGCGCTTGGTCAAGGCTGCGGCGCGCTCGGCCCCTGCCATAGCGTTCGAAAGCATCCTTTGCACCTTGGCGTCGTGCTCACGCTTTAGAGCCATCTGAAGATTGCCGATGATGATGGTCAGCAGGTTGTTGAAATCGTGGGCGATACCTCCCGTCAACTGGCCGATCGCGTCCATTTTTTGCGATTGGCGAAGGTTTGCCTCCAGCGCCTGGCGGCTTTCGGCCTCCACATAGAACGCCTCGGTCCGGCGCACTGCCAGCAGCACCAGAACGATCAGCAGCACGGTGGCCGGGAGACCGAAAACAAGGTGGCCCGCCATGGCCATCAGCCAGCCACGGCGAATGTCCCCCGCCGCCAGGCTGGCGGTGACGTAAACGGGAAATCCCTCTAGTTTGCGCGCGGCGAAACGTCGTTCAACTCCATCTACCCTGGAAACAGCGGTATAGCGTCCGCCCCGTGGCGAACCTGCGATCATGTTTGCAAATCCCGACGTCGAGTCGAGCTTGATGCCAACATTGGTCGGTGCCGGAAATCGCGCCAGTATCGATCCGTCCTCACGGATAAGAGCCAGGCTCGCCGTGGTCCCGCTGCCGATGCCGGCAAAGAAGGACTCGAAGGCGGTGGGCTGGATCGAGACCTCGATAACCCCGCTGAAGTTGCCGGTATCATCGATCCGCCGCTCACTCACCGGAAAAATATTGCGAGCCGTGGCCTGGGGCGCGACGACCGAGCCGATGAAGAGCGCCGCATGGATATTGCGCTGCGAGGTGAAGAACTCGCTGGCGGACACGTCAAGGTCGGAAGGCACCGGGATCAGAAGCGATGATGCAATCGGGTGGCCGGCGGCATCGAAAAGCCAGATCGATTCGATGTCGGGAATCGCAGCGCGCATCTCCCTGAGGCGCTGGTTGAACTCGGACTCCTCCAGACGCATGCTTTCGGACGAGCGTCCCCTTGTGATCTGCTCGACGCTGTTCATCGTGACGACGATCGATTGAAACACGGTTTGCGCATGTCCCGTCGCGATGTCGAGCGATCGCCCGATGTTCTTGTCTGCGATATCGAAAGCGAATTTGTAGTTGACCCACGATGCATAGGCAAACAGCGCTGCCGGCAGCGTCGCGCAGGCAACCAAGATCAGGCGCAGTGACCGCAGAGCTCTGTCGCGTCGAGCCTTCATGAGCCTTCCTCTAGCGCCGCCGATTCGAAGTTCCTGCACCGCGGCAGTTCGTCAGGGACCTAAAATCGACAGACGGCATCACATCATGAATTTCGCAAAGCAGGCACTGGCCAAGGCTACTCAATTTTGGCCGGAACTCAATCAAAGGGTGAGGACGAGATTGCCATCGCCACCCGATCAAGATCGAACATTTTGGGTCAAAGATGCCATGCCAGGCGGCCATTCCATACGGCGAGTGCTGGTCTGGCCCGAACCGGCCTGCGATCGGGAAACCGCGGATTAGCCCTGTCGCGACCGAGCCGACTATGATGTCGGCAGAGGTCGAGAGAGCTGATATCAAACACAGCGGCCGGCGACCTGCTGTCGACGAAAGACTCGCTGCGCGCTGAAGGAATAAGCGATAACTTGCGGTGTCCCCAATAATCACCAACAACGGAAACGCCCCATGAAAACCAAGAAATTCTCGCGCCGCGACGTGCTCAAGGGCGCCAGTGTTGTGGTAGCCTGCAGCGCGCTGTCGACGCGCGTGCTGGCGAGCGCACCTCCGCCCGAGCCGATCACGCAGGCCCTGATCGACGCCGCAAAGAAGGAAGGCCAGGTCGTCTACTACACTTCGACCGACCTGCCGGTTGCGGAGAAGGTGGCGAAGGCGTTCGAGGGGAAATATCCGGGCATTGCGGTGCGGACCGAGCGCACTGGCGCCGAGCGCGTGTTCCAGCGCATCGGCCAGGAATATTCCTCCAACATCCATGCGGTCGACGTGGTCAACTCGTCCGATGCTGCGCACTTCATCGTCTGGAAGCGTGACGGCCTTCTGCTGCCATACGTTCCCGAGGATGTCGCAAAATATCCGGCCGAGCATCGCGACGCCGATGGCCAGTTCGCAAGTTTCCGTGTCTGGCTCTCGATCATCGCCTACAATACCCACATGGTGAAGCCGGAGGAAGCGCCGAAGAGCTTTTCCGATTTGCTCGATCCGAAATGGAAGGGCAAGATCGTCAAGGCGCATCCCGGCTATAGTGGGACCATCATGACTGCGACCTATCAGATGCAGCGCGATCTCGGCTGGAGCTTTTTCGAGCAACTCGCCAAGCAGAACATCATGCAGGTGCAATCTTCCGCCGATCCGCCCAAGAAACTCGATCTCGGCGAGCGCGCGGTCATGGCCGACGGCAACGAGTACAACATTTTCCAGATGAAGGAAGCCGGCCGGCCGGTCGCGCCGGTCTATGCCACCGAGGGCTCGCCGCTGATCATCGGACCCAACGGCATCTTCAAGTCGTCGCCGAACCCGAACGCGGCAAAGCTGTTCCAGGCGTTCTGCCTGGGACGTGACGCGCAGCAACTCATCATCGACGTTGGCGGGCTGCGCTCGGTGCATCCGGAAACGAAGGATAAAGAGGGTCGCAAGGCGCTGAAGGATATAAAGACCATGAAGGATGATGCCGCCGCGGTCGAGCAACAGGGCGAGACGATCAAGGCGCGCTATTCCAAGATCTTCCACGTCTGATCGCGGTCGCTTCATGAATTCAGGACTGCCGAAGGTTTCCGTCGCGCAAACGCTGGCGGAGAAGATCGTCGCGCACAGACCCGGCGCGCTGCCTGCCATCACCGCGCGCAAATGCGAGGACCTGCTGATCGACGTGGTCGGGCTCTGCGTGACCGCGCGCAACCAAGATTATGTTGCCAGTGTGTTGAAGGGCTGCGACGACGA
>DATMNV010000064.1:0-14060 GCA_035568535.1 Bradyrhizobium sp. | reverse complement strand
CCGCCGTCGTGCAGCTCGCTTAAGGCCCGCTCCGTGATGGTATCATCGATATTGGCGACCGCGCGGTAAGCGCCGCCGCTGACCGCGATTGCATCCAGCGCGACGCGATTGTCGGTGCCGTGCACGCTGGCGTTTACGATCACGGCGCGACCAACGCCGAGCTTGCCATGCAGCGCGCGAAAATCCTCCAGCGGCGCGTCGGGCGGCGTGTAGGGACGGTCGGGCGCGTAAGGGTATTTCGCGCCGGGCCCGAAGATATGGCAGTGCGCGTCGCAGGCGAGCGCCGGCAGCCTGAACATCGGCGTCCTGGTGTTCGGGTCGGGTCCCGGAATGGTCGGCTTGAACATATGCACTTTCGAGATGTCAGCCCTTGGCAAGCTGATGCTTGACGATCAGCGCCAGCGGCACCGTGTAGAACAAATGCGACATGAAGCCGCCGATGATCACATTCGGATCGAGATAGTTCGGATGGTTGGAGGAGACGAGCGCAATCGCGACATGCATGACGATCCATACGAACACGGCAAAGAACATGGCGACCAGCGTCGCTTCGTAGCCGCGGCGGGCGAAGGCCGGCCACACCAAAGCGAACGCCACGCCCCAGGCGAACACGAAGAAGAAGTGGATGCCGGTGCCGACCACATAAGCCAGCGCACCCAGCGAGTCCTGGACGTCCTTGCCGAATACGAGGCCGGTCGCGTTACGGGGAATGCCGGCCAGCGGCATCAATTGCTGCACGCCGACCCAGACAATCGCTTCGTAAATCCAGATGACGACACCGCCGACCAGCCCACCGAGCAGACCGGCGCGCACCGTTTTGCCAAGCTCGCCTGCATCCGCGGACCCCGACAACATTGCTGACGATGTATTCATGACACCCCTCCCTTGTCGCATGCATGCCATGGGCTTCAGCGGACGGTCTTGGTGCCGGCCTTGGTCCCGTTCCTGTTCTGCGCAGCCGCCGATCGCGGCGGCGCAAGCGCCGGCTCTTCGAACGCCGGCGCCTGCAGCGAGGCCACCGTCGCGCGCACCAGCTGCTCGATCGCGCTGGCCGCGTCCGAACCATCGGCCTCGCCGCGCGACAGGCGGGACACGCGTTCCGGAGTCACCAGCGAGTAGTACAGCGCGCCGAGCAGGAAGTGGCAGCGCCAGACGATCTCGGTGCGCGGGATGTGCGGCAGGCTTTCCTGGATCGCATCGATGAAGGCGTGGCTGGTGTCGTCAAAAGTCTGCGCGATGATCTTGCGCGCCACCTCGTTGCCTTCCGCCGACATCACCGCGCGCAATCGCGTGAAGCGCGCGCCGCCGCCGGCGAGATCGCTGCCGGAGGAAAAGGCCGGCAGCACATAGGCGCGCACGATCGCCTCCAGCCGGTCCTGCAGGTCGCGCACGCGCCTGGCTGCGGCCAGAAGTTCCGCGCGCCGATGGTTCATCGGACCGCAATGGCGGCGATAGATTTCCAGCAGCAGGCCGTCCTTGGTCTTGAAATGGTAGGTGACGCTGCCGGGATTGGCGCCGGCGGCCTGCGCGATGTCGCGCACCGATACTGCGTTGAAACCGTTGGTCGAAAACAGCTCCTCCGCCGCGGCGAGGATCGCCTCGCGCATGTTCGGCTTGCGGCTGGCGGCTTTCGGGCTGGTGGAACGACGGACCATGCTATTTGTACTAATGTACAAAAGATCAGGTCCGGTCAACAAGGAATACGGGTACGGGATGATGGCGCGAGCCGCCCGCAAGCGGTTCATCGCGATCGGGTCGGCACAACGGGTTTAACACCTGGCGCGCCGGCCTGCGGGCACGACGGCGCCGGTGTCAGAACGTGACCTCGTAGAACAGCTTGCCGGGGTCCTCGACCACATTCTCGTGCGATGCCGGCATCGCCGGATCGTCCACCCGCAGGACCACGCCCTTGGCCTGCTTCTTGAGCGCGTCCACAAGCTCATCGAGCGGCATCTTCCCCCAGCGTTTCTTGAGCGCCATCGCGTGGTCGACCGGGATCATGGCGACGCGGAGATTTTTCATCTCCTCAAGGCCCTTCTCCTTGAGCGTCGCGTTGTGGCTGCCGTGATGGCCGACCTTGTAGAAGATCGCCCGGTTAAGCAGATCCGGCCCGGTGACGGTCTTGTTGCCAACCGTCCACTTCAAATCCTGCCACGACAGCCAGTTGCCCACCTGTGCGTCGGCCGCAAACAGCAGGACGTCGCCATCAGGCGCAAGCTCGAGGGCCAGCACAAGGCTCGTATTATTGGTGAGGCTGTCGAGCTGCAGCGCCATTTCCGATGCACCGCCGAGCCAATCGCCGTCGATCCTTCGCCAGGCGTCGGGGGCGGACCCGTCCGGCTGCCAGTAATTCTCGCGGAAGAACTCGAGTTCGGGCGTGGTCCGGGCATAGGTGAAGGGGATTTCATATTGCTGGTCGAAGGGGCGGCCTTCATCTGTGTCGCCAAACGCCGTGCCTGCCCCGTCCATGAACATCTCCAAGCCCATCGCAAGGCCGTAAGTTTCCTGGTTGCTCGCCGACGGATTGATCTTGTGCAGCATCTTCTTGTCGTGCGGCGGCCCGAGCACATAGAAGCGGGCACTGACGCCTGGTGGCACCACCGGCGGATCGCCGGGCAGGCAGTATCGCGGCGCGCCGACCTTGGCGCGGACATTGGCGAGGGCGTCGGCGGTCGTCGGCCCCCTGGCTGCGCCGAAAAATTCAAGGATGCTGCCAAGCTCCTCGGCACCTTCCGAATCCCCTCCCATCTGCAGTTGGCTCAAACCCATGCGCAAGGCCGCCAGCGCATGCGCTTTTTCCTGCTTGAGCTCCTGCGTCAGCGTGTCCTTCGGATCTTCGGTCCAGGCCAGCCAGACCTGTCCGACCTTCAGCCGCTCAAAAGACGGCTTGGCCTGGATAAAGCCCGACACGTGATCCCAATGCTCGTGGGTGGCGACCAGGAGGTCGATCTCACCGCCTGTCGTCGCAACAATGTGGTCCATCACCTTGGTCATGATGGTGCCCGGGTCGGAGGTGCCGAGAACCACGCCACAATCGATCATAACGTAAAACGGCCGGCTGTTCCCGTCCGTGCGCGGCAGCGAGACCAGAAAACAGTCGCCGAGCCCCTGACGGTACATTCTGATCTTCGCCCGGTAGGCCGCGGCGGCCGCGGGGCCGGCCGTTGTAACTCGCGCCGACCGCTTTTTCGGCGCGGATTTCCTGGCCGGCTTTTTCTTCGATGCTCGTGCCAACGGACTTCTCCTATCCATGCACGTGATGGATCATCGCAAAGGGTTCGCGGGTGGCCGTCTGGTCGGTGAAGTAATTGGCGCCCAGGTCGTTCGCGGCGGCAGCAAACCCGAATTGCTTGTCGAACCGCCAGGGGCTGTCGACCTTCTTGCGCACCATGTAGCGAACCTCTGCGGTGGCGAGGTCGATGATCAGGGTGCAGCCGCCGCGGAAGCGCTCCCCGGGCATACCCTTCGGCCGGAAACTCTGTGTGATCTCGACGACCAGATCGGACAGGATATTGCCGTCGGGACTGACACGCCGCACCGGTCGCACCGAATGCACCTCGATCCGCCGCAGCTCGCCGTCATGGGTTCCGATACGATAGGGCTGTGGCTCCTGAATCCGAAGCAGACCGAGCGCCGCGAGTTCCTCGTCGCTTACATATGCAGGGTCCATCAGCCAGTGCCAGAACGTCTTCGCATTCTGGTTAGAGAGGTCGTATGCGTCCTCGCGTCTGCTCTTCAGGTCCCAATCAGTCGACATCTTCTTCAGCACCTCCCGCACCTTGGCCTGTTGCAGCGGCAGGGGCGGCGCTTCCCAGCGCAAGCTGCCGGGCGAGAGATGCTTCACGTCGCGCGGATAAATCCCGCGATTTCGGAACGCCTCGATGAAGGCAACGCGGTATCCGAGTCGATCGTAGGGCACGAGATCGGTGTCGGCTGTGATCAGCGCACGCAGATATTCGCCAAAAATGATGTCAATCGGCGGGCAATAGTCGAGCGCGCGGATACAGATGTTCAACATCTGGCTCGCCACCTTGCTGGCTTCGCGCGCGAGCCGGTTCACGAGATCGGCGGAAATCGCGCCCTGCGGCAGCACACCGGTGCCGCCGGTGGCAATCCGGCGCAGGTCTTCCGTCCTGCGCTTGTAGATTTGCAGGAACGCATCGAATACCGCGGCCACCAGGACCGCACCGACCATATGCGGATCGCCGGTTTTCTGGGCCTCTTCATAATCGCTTTGCTTCGGCACGGCGCGCACCCATTTCGGTGGGTCGTCGCTGCCCTCCTTGGGCATCTGCATCTTGCCGATATAGTCGCGCAGCGCGCCGTAGCGGTCGGTCGCCTCGCCGAACTGGACGGCCAATTGTCCAAGCAGGTTCTGCTCCTCCAGATCGCCGCGGGTCGCCGCGATCTGCTGCCGCAACGCCTCTTGCAGCGTGAAGTGCTGAAACAGCGCCACGATGTCGGCGAAGGCCTCATGAAAGGCGAACACGTCCGGATTGGTCGCTTCACGGAAGCGGCGGTGCACGCCGTCCAGGAGCGCATGCGTCGTCTCATGCGCGACGACATCATGCGACACCGCCGTGAAGACAACGCTGCCCTGGATCAATCCCTCAGCCGGAGAGTCGGTGGTCTTGAAATAGCCGAGCAGCAGCGCCTTGTGTTCCGGGCTGTAATAGGCGTTCTTGGCACGGAGTGCGTGGGGATAGATGCGCAGCCGTTGCACATATTTGTGCACCTTCTTCGGCTCGGTGACGGCGTCTTCCGTTTTCGCAGGCTGCGCCGCCGAAGGCGGCTGGGGCTTGGTTTCCGGCGGAAGCTCGATCTCGCGCGGCGCCCACAGGGCGACGCGGCCAAGCGCCTTCTCGAAATGTTCGATCGTCTTCATCGAAACCGCATAGACCATCTGCTGATGGAACTGCGGGCTTGCTTCCGAGGGGGTCAGTCCCGACCGCGTCAGGATGTACGGATGGTTCAGGTCGACCGGCGCATAGCAGCATTCGCTTGCCGGGTCGACGTCCATCACCTCGATATATTCGCCGATCGGTCCAGGCTCCAGGTCGTCCTCCCATCGAACCTCGAGCGTCGCTTCGTTGATGCTGGCTGTATCAAGCCTGGCGCCAAGCGATGGATCGTAGGCGTAGACGCGCAACGGCCGCACCGCAGGCTTCGGCGGGGTCGGATTCTTCGCATGCTCCAGCTGATGATTGAGCACCGCATTGCCAAATGGGATCGGCGGTGTCGGTTGCTTCTGCGCTCCGAAGGGTACACTGGCGGCTGCATTGTTCAGCGCCTCCCGGAGCGCGTTCGACGCAGTCGGGTGTGCGGCGATCGCGTACACCAAACGCAGCTGATCGGCTTGCGGCGCGTTCGCCAGATCGGGCGGAATAAGGTTTTCAATATCGGTGCTTTGCGAGAGCTGCAGAGCCTCCAGTTGCAGCATGCGCTGCCTTGCGTCATCTGCGGCTATGCCGAGGCCGCCCAGGACCTGCAGGATGGGCAAGGACACCGTGTCGACCGCAGCTTTGCGCAGCGCGGATGCCGAGGACGGCGCCTTTGTCAGCGCGTCGTTCGCGTGCAATTTGCCACGCCCGAGATGCAGATCGACGTGGTCGAGTCCGGTCGATTCGAACAGCGCCTTGCGGACGGCCTCGATCCGCATCCACCCTTCCGGATAGGCATCGACGGCGGCGCGGTTCTTCTGCAGCCAGATCGCGGCTGCCGCCGCAACCTGCGGCGTCGCCGCCGACGTCCCTGAGCCGTCATAGTCGACCATGTCGGGGCAGCCCAGGCGCGCCCACGGCACGTTCGGCGTAGGCGCCGCAATCGCGGTCGACATCTTGTCGATCGGGCCGTAATTGCCGGCCATCTGGTTCAGCGCGAGATCGGCATAGGGCTTGCCGTTCGCCATGACGCCGCATGCGGCCACCACGCGGTTGAAGCGCGCGGGATAGACCACGTTGTGGGTCGGCAGGTTGCCGAAATTGTTGCCGGCGGCCGTGACGATGAACACGCCTTGCTCGTACAATGCGTTCACCGCATCCGCCCAGGCCTGCGAGGCGAGCCCGCCCATGCTCATCGTGATGATGTCGACGCGGGTGCCCGCGACATTCAATTCGTGCACATAGTCGAAAGCTTTTGCGATCGCGCTGTTGCTGAAGAGCACGACGCGGTTGGCAACCCGAACCGGGACCACTTCCGCAAACGGCGCCCCGCCCAACGCAGTTGCCGGCGGAATGGCCGTTCCGGCCAGGATGCTGAGCGTGCCGGTGCCGTGACCGAGATTGGTCAGCAACCCGGTGGTGTGATCGCTCGCGTCGTTGGGATTGCCGTCATCGACGAAGTTGCGCGCGATGTCCCGCCGCAGTCGCTTCGGCAGCGAATGATGATGCGGGTCGTAGCCGGTATCGAAATGGGCGATGCGGACTTTCGACGCGACATCAGGCCCGCCGATCGCGGCCAGTGCGGCGTCAAATTGCGAGTGCGTGGCGTCGCGGAACCAATAATTGTCGGTGTTGACCGGGAAGCCAGGATTTTGCGGATCCCGGACATCGCAGGACTGCACCAGCGACTGCCCGGCCTCTGCAGAACTCCCCGTTATCCATTTCTGCTCGATGTCCGGCTCGGCGAATTTCGGCGGAGCGGCGCCCACAACTCCGAAACCCTGCTGCATCAGCCTGTGGCATAGATCCCAGGGATTTTTCTCGTCGACCGCCTCTCTCGGCTTCAGGATGTACCAGATGTCATCGGCGGCGGCACCGAAAGCGGACTGCGTACCGATGCTCTTGAACAGCGGCTCCACTTCGAAAGGGACAGCCGTCGCACCAAATGTCAGCTTCGTCTCGGAAAGACCAGGCGCAGCCTTGACCAGTATGCGCTGCATCGCAATCACCTACGGTAACGCAAATATTAAAATCAAGTCGATCAATAACGCGAGCGTAGCGCGGAGGTCGGCGCGAATCAACCACCGCGAGCGCGACGACTTAGCGCGCGGCACGCGGTAGACGTCCAACTTGGCCGATTTATGTCAGAAGGAGTGTCCCTTGCGCGCAAGGCTCATCGCGCATTGGCCGGCGCGTGCACGGGCCACAAATCCTGGCGCCAGTGCAGCGCGATCGCGGCCATGGCCATCAATCCGGACGCTGCATAGAGCGTACCGGTCGCGGTATAGCCGATCAGATCGATCAGGCTGCCGGCGGCCAGAAGACCCAGCGGCAGGCCATAGATCACCATCATGCGCACGCCCATCACGCGGCCGCGGAGATGTGCGCTCGCGGTGCGCATGAGGATCACGGCGGCCGAAATCATCGAGAGACTCTGCGCGATGCCGGCAAGCATCAGGCAGGCCATCGCCACCGGCATCGTCCTGATCTCCACGAACACCAGCAGCATCGCATACCAGGCAAGCGTTGCGCCGATCAAAAGGCGAGCGACGCGCACGCCACCAGCCAGGCTGAGCGTGATCGAACCAATGAGCGAGCCGGCCGCGAAACTCGCCGAGAGATAGCCGAGACCGGCCTGGTCGGTATGAAAGATTTCGCGCGCGACGTACGGCAACAATCCGTTTGTGAAGGGAAATGCGGTGAGATTGGCCAGAAAGGCGACACAGAGCACCGCGCGCATTCCCGGACCGCTCCAGGCATAGACAATGCCCTCCTTCAGGTCGCGCAACAGGGACGACGCGGGCCAGTCGTCCGCCGAGTGATCAGCCACGCCGTGAGGCTTTGCTGTCCCGCGCATGCATAGCGTCAGGAGTGTGGCCGTGAGGTAGAGACCGGCGATCGCCAGATACGCAAAGCCAATGCCAAAAGCGGCGAACAGTCCGGTGCCGGTCAATGCGCCGGCGATGCGCGCGCTATCCATCGTCGTGCGCGACAGACTGATCGCGCCAACCAGTCGCTCGGGCGGCATGATGTCGGCCAGCAGCGCGCCACGTACGCCGAGGTCCGAGGGGCGGATCAAGCCCATGATCGCAACGATAATCATGACATAGATCGGAGCCAGATGGCCGGTCAGCGCCAGCGTCATGATGGTTGCGGCAAATACAGTGTAGGCAAAGCGCATCGTGGCCAGAAGACCCCGATGCCCGATGCGGTCTCCGACCATGCCGAATACCGGCGCGATCAGTGTCCCGGCATAATTCAATGATGCGAGCACGGTGAGCAGCAGTACCGAGCCGGTCTCGGTCATGATGTACCAGCCGAGCACGAGATTCTCGACCTCGAACGCCCACGAGGTGATGAGATCGGCGGGCCATTGGAACCGATAAGCGCGAATGCTGAAGGGCGCGAGCGCGGAAATTCGCGCGGACCCGCTCAAGACGCGACGACGCGTTTCACGGCGTTCCACCCTGCCCTGTTCTTGTTTTGTGGGCAGGAGCGTAACCTTGATGCGAGCGCTGTCAACCCGGCCCTACACATCCCAACAATGCGAAAGCTATCCCACCACGTGCCGGACGGCCGCGCGGGTCAGGAAGCGCAGCTTTTCGTTCAGCGGGAAGCGGCCGAAATTGGTCTTGACCGCCCCTAAGGTGAACGCCGTCTTCTTGGAGTAGTCGATGCGCACGCCGACGATCACGGGCCGGCCGCCGGCGGCGATCTCGTTGGCCTTGCCGATCACGCCGGAAATCGAATCGTTGTCGTTCATCGGCAGGTAGGCCGCGCCGGTCGCGATCGCGACGCCCTCGATGTTGAGCTTTCCGATCTGGGTGCAGGGCTTGCGGCCGTAAGGAATGGCCTGCGCCTGCCCGATCTGTGCAAGTTCGCCGTCGTTAAAGACATAATAGACCACCCCGAGATTGTTGGTCGCAGCGGTCAATATTTCCATGCAGGTCATCATGAAGGCGCCGTCGCCGACAATCGCCTGCACCGTGCGGTCGGGGCACGCGAGCTTGGCGCCGATCGCGGCCGGCACGGCATAGCCCATGCAGTTGAAATCCGTCGGCAGGATCACGCTTTTGGGCGCGTGGATCGGCATCAGCTCGGCGGTGAGGAAGGTGTGGTTGCCGTCGTCGATGGCGATGATGCCGTTGTCAGGCATTTGGCGCCGCAGGGCGTCGAAGAAGCGCGCGGGATTGACGATGTCCTTTGCATCGTTGCGGTACCAGCTCTCGCGATAGGCCGCCTTGTCCTTTCTGATCTGCTCGCGCAGCGCGCTGTTGGTGTCACGCCGCGGCAGCTTCGCTTCAAGTTCGCTTTGCAATGGTTTCAGCGCAGCGGCGGCATCGCCGGCGATGGCGACCTTGGCCGGATGATTGGCGTTGAAGACATCCGGATTGATGTCGATGTGAATGAGATCGGCCGGCACCTCGGCACCATAGCTGCCGGTCGCGATCTCGGAAAACCGCGTGCCGATCGCGATCATGCAGTCGCAATTCCTGAAGGCATTCTGCGCCGCCGGGACAGCGGAAGCGCCGAAGCCGAAGCCGACATGCAGCGGATGATCGGCGGGAAAGACCGACAGGCCCTGCAGGGTTGTGGCAACCGGCGCGTCCAGCCACTCGGCAAGGCGGATGAGTTCGGCCGTCGCATCGCGCGTGCCCCAGCCCGCAAAGATGCAAGGACGTTTGGCGTCACGCAGCAACTCGACAGCGCGCGCGATCTCGGCCGCGGCTTCGACGCGCGGCGGCGAAGGCGGCTGAAACTGCGGCAGCTCGCCGCTGACTTCCTCGGTCAACAGGAGAATATTGACCGGCAGCTCCACGAACACCGGGCCGGGCTCGCCCGAGGTCGCGATCCTGTAGGCCTCGAACAGCGTGGGCACGACGTCGTCATGGCGCTCGACCCGGAACGTCGCCTTGGTCAGGCCGCTCATGAATTTGTGGGTGTCCATCTGGTGCAGCTGATAGCGGTGGCCGGTGTCGCTGCGCGGCCCGCCCGATAGCACCAGCATCGGGACGCCATCGAGGAAGGCCTCGCCGATGCCGCTTGCCGCATGCGTCAGCCCCGCGGCCGGCACCACCGTCAGCACGCCGATGGAATCGGAGAGCCGGCCGACCGCATCGGCCATGAACGACGCCCCGCCCTCATGCGTGACCAGGACCTGCGTGATCCGGTTGGAGTTGTTCAGCGCATCGTACAGTTCGGTCGTGTGCACGCCGGGAATCCCGAACGTGAAGCGCGCGCCGATCTGTTCCAGCGCATAAACCGTGAGCCAGGCTCCCGTTCTCTTCATGGTGGCTCACTCCCTAATGTTCTTCCGTCGATCGAGGCGGCGGCGATGCGTCCCGAGAGAATGCAGCCGCCGAGGAACGTCCCTTCCAGCGCGCGCAGGCCATGCACGCCGCCGCCGCCGAAGCCCGCGGCCTCGCCGACGGCATAGAGCCCCGGGATCGGCTGGCCGGATGCATCCAGCACCCTGCTCTGCAGATCGGTCTGGATGCCGCCCAGGCTCTTGCGGCTGATGATGAATTCACGAACCGCGATCAGCGGCAATGCCTTTGCGTCGTTGACCTCCTGGAATTTGCAGAGCCGGATGCGGTCCCCGCGATATTTTCGCAACGCCGCGATGCGCCGCAGCTGCTCGTCATTCATCAGCTTCGCGCCGCGCGCGATCGTCGCATCATAATGATCGACCGCCTCCTGCACCAGCGTGAGCTCGACGGCATTATCGCCCTGCAATGCGTTCATCTTCTCGACCAGCTCCGGCAGCGAGCCGGCGCTGACGAAATCCCGGCAATTGCTGATCATCTCGTTCACCAGCCAGCGATTGCCGAACAGGATGTCGCGAAGGAAGCCGAGCTTCTTCCGGTCGCGGATCGAGGGATTGTGCTCGGCGCCGGAGATCGCCAGCTCCTTCAGCGCGATCTTCATGTTCATGAGCTGCCAGGAGTATTGCTTCTCCTGGGCGCAGATGTCGGTGACCAGCCGCCGCGTGTCGAAACCCGACACCAGCGGCTGCGGCCCGATCCGCATGCCCCGCCAGTTCAGCCACAGTGCCGAGCGCGGCGGCACCAGCGAAAGGCCATGCATCGGCTTGCGCGGTCTGGGATGATGCACGCCGGCGGCGTAGTTCCACATGTTATCGAGATGCGTCAGCACGCCGCCCGCCGCAACGGTGGCGTCGTGCAGTTTGCCGTCGGCAAAGCGGTGCGAGCCGGAAAGCAGCGTCTCGGGCGGCTTGCCCCAGTCGCGGTGCCAGTTTGCGCGCACGCGGGCAAGATCGCCGCCATTGATGCCGCCGGCTGCCACCACGACCTGCTCAGCCTTCACCTCAAACGGCGTGCCGGTCTTCTCGTCAACACCGGCGGCGCCGTCGACCCTGCCGCCCCCGAGCGTGAGCCGCTCGACGCGCTGGTTGAAGCGCAAGGTCAGGCGCGTGACATTGCGATGGCCGCGCAGCGAGGCAATTAGCGCTTCCGCGAGCCCCTTGCCGGTGCCCCAGGTCACATGAAAGCGCGGCACCGAGTTGCCGGGAACGAATTCGCCGCGCTCGACCCAATTGACGACGGGCAGGAAGCTGACGCCGCGCCGGCGCACCCAGGGGTAGACGTCAGCGGTGCAGCGCGACACGTAAGTGTCGGCCCACGCCTTCGGCCAGCGATCCTCAGGCCCAAACTCGGCGAAGCTGCACCAGTCGCGCAGCGCCAGATCGAGGGAATCGCGGATGCCCTGGCGGCGCTGCTCCGGCGAATCCACAAAGAACATGCCGCCAAAGCTTTCGCGCGCCAGCCCGCCGAATCCGGCTTCCTCGTCGCGGTCGAGGAGCAGCACGGATTTGCCGCGGTCGAGCAGGTCGAGCGCGGTGGTGATGCCGGCAATGCCGCCGCCGATGATCAATATTTCGGTCCGATCCATCCCAAAGGCTTTTCGCGTTTCCCCTTCTCACGCGAGTATCACGGTTTTGCCCGCCTGTGGACCGGCGTCACTTGACCGCAGGTTGCCGCGCCAAAATGCCCACCTTCGGCGTTGGTAAACCGGACGTTAACGGCAGCCGGCAGCTGGAAGATGCAAAAAACCCCGGTGTCTCAGGTGCTCTTAACGATTTCGGCCCGGCTCGTTACGGCAACTCCGCCAAAATACGATAGATTTAACGGACTCGCGGCTTTGGCGGCTTAACCGTTTGTGCAATGACGCCTTCCATAGTGGTCGCGGGATCCACCTCATGATTTTCCAGGGCTAGCCCGTGACATCTTTCGGACGTGTGATTTCGGTGCGCGGCTCGCTCGCACGGGTAGGCCTTCTGGCGGAACGCCAGACGCCGCTCTCGGAGGTTCGAGGCACTGTCGGCCGCTTCGTCAGCATCCGCTGCGCCACCGCCATCATCATTGCCATGATCACCGACGCCACGTCGGAAAATGTGCCGAGTTCGGCTGAATACATCGCGAGCGCCGGCGTCGACCTGCTCGGTGAAATCGTCGGCGGCGACCGGCCGAAATTCCAGCGCGGTGTCACCCACTATCCGACCATCGGCGACACCGTCGAGCTGATCACCAATCAGGAACTGCGCACGGTCTACGCGCCCTCCGGCTCCGACCAGATCAATGTCGGCACCCTGCAGCAGGACCCCTCGGTCATCGCCTATGTCGATGTCGAGGAAATGCTCTCCAAACACTTTGCGGTGCTGGGCTCGACCGGCGTAGGCAAATCGACCGGCGTCTCGCTCCTGCTCAACGAAATCCTGAAAGCGCGCCCGAATCTCCGCCTGTTCCTGCTCGACGTCCACAACGAATATGGCCGCTGCTTCGGCGAGCGCGCGCAGGTCTTGAACCCGCGCAACCTGAAACTGCCGTTCTGGCTGTTCAATTTCGAGGAAATCGTCGACGTCCTGTTCGCGGGCCGTCCCGGGGTGCCCGAGGAACTGGACATCCTCGCCGAAGTCGTGCCGATGGCAAAGGGCATCTACACCCAATACCAGAACGCCGACCGCGTCGGGTTGAAGCGCGTCGATCCCAAGCAGGTCGGCTACACCGTCGACACGCCGGTGCCTTACCGCCTCGTTGACCTGATCTCGCTGATCGACGAGCGGATGGGCAAGCTGGAAAACCGCTCGTCGCGCATCATCTATCACAAGCTGATCTCGCGCATCGAAACCGTGCGCAACGATCCGCGCTACACCTTCATGTTCGACAATGCCAATGTCGGCGGCGATACCATGGCTGAGGTGATCAGCTATCTGTTCCGCCTGCCCGCCAATGGCAGGCCGATGACGGTGATGCAGCTCGCCGGCTTCCCGGCCGAAGTCATCGACTCCGTCGTTTCGGTGCTGTGCCGTATGGCGTTCGACTTTGGTCTCTGGAGCGACGGCGTCTCGCCTCTGCTGTTCGTCTGCGAGGAGGCCCACCGCTACGCTTCCGCCGACCGCAATATCGGCTTCGGCCCGACCCGCAAGGCCATTTCGCGCATCGCCAAAGAGGGCCGCAAGTACGGCGTCTATCTCGGCCTGGTGACCCAGCGCCCGGCCGAGCTCGACGCCACCATCATCTCCCAGTGCAACACGCTGTTCTCGATGCGCCTTGCCAACGACCGCGACCAGGCGCTGTTGCGCTCGGCGGTCTCGGACGCCGCAGCGAATCTGCTCTCCTTCGTGCCTTCGCTCGGCACCCGCGAAGTGCTGGCCTTCGGCGAAGGCGTGGCGCTGCCGACGCGGTTGCGCTTCAAGGAAGTACCGCCGCATCAATTGCCGCGCAGCGATGCCGCGATCAAGACCGTGCCGACGGTGGCGGCCGGCCACGACATGCATTTCGTCAGCGCGGTGCTGGAGCGCTGGCGCGGCGCGACCTCGCAGCGCGACACGCACACACCCGACCCTGTATTCAACGAACGGCCGGCTCAGCGGGTCCTTTCGCCGGTGGAGGCGCCGATGCTGCAGCCTTCGCAGGGCCTCGATCCCGACCGCTTCTCGCTGTTGAAGAAGCCGCTGCGCTAGAGCATGATCCGGAAAAGTGTGTAGCAGTTTTCCCTCGCGACAAACGCGTAGCGTTTGCGCGGAGATCATGCTCAATCAAAAAGCTAAAGCGCGATGACGATTCAACCTAATCTCATCGCGCTTTAGGACGTTTCTCGCACTTTGCGCTGATATCGCGCATCCATTATGGTTCCGGCCCATCGTCGATATGCCGGAAC
>DATMNV010000063.1:0-16121 GCA_035568535.1 Bradyrhizobium sp. | reverse complement strand
AGTCTCGCCAGCACGCCCTGGCCACTATTCCCATAGCGCCAAACAACCCGCGGCTTCGTTCAATCCGGCTTCTATGAGGTCGCGCACAAGTACGTGCGGCGCCGTTCCGTGAGCGCGACCTCACAGAACCCTCAAGATTCCCGAATCGGGGCGTTTCTGATTCACCATGCAGGCTGGGCTGGAGGCCAGCATGGATGGGCAAGCCTTACTCTGAGGATCTTCGGAAGCGGGTCGTTGCAGCGGTTTTGACCGGCGGGTTGTCGCGCAATGAGGCCGCTAAGCAGTTCGGGGTTGCCGTCAGCACGGCCGTTGGATGGGTGCGACGGCAGCGCGAGACCGGGAGCGTGGCGCCCGGCAAGATAGGAGGCCACAGGCAGAAGGCGATTTCGGGCGAACACCGTGTCTGGGTTTTGGAAAGAACCAAGCGAGACTTCACCTTGCGCGGCCTGGTCGCTGAACTCGCTGAGCACGGGTTGAAGGTTGATTACCGTTCGGTATGGGAGTTCGTCCACGCCGAGAAGCTCAGCTTCAAAAAAAAGCGTGGTGGCTGGCGAACGCGATCGTCCGGACGTCGCCAGACGGCGAGCTCAGTGGGTAAAATATCAAGATCGCGTCGAACCTGAGCGCCTGGTCTTCATCGACGAGACCTGGACCAGAACCGATATGGCGGCCTTGCGAGGCTGGGCGCCGCGCGGTCAGAGGCTTCCGACCAAAGTTCCACACGGCCGCTGGAAGACCATGACCTTCCTGGCCGCCTTGCGCCACGACCGGATCGAGGCGCCATGGTTTCTCGAGGGGCCGATCGATGGCGAGAGTTTCCGCCTCTACGTCGAGAAGGTGCTCCTTCCGACGCTTCGTCCCGGCGATATCGTCATCATGGACAACCTCGGCAGCCACAGAGGCAAAAGCGTGCGCCAGCTCATCCGCTCAGTAGGGGCCAGGCTCTTCTACCTGCCGAAATACTCGCCCGACCTGAACCCCATCGAGCAGGTCTTCGCCAAGCTCAAACACTTCCTCCGAAAAGCTGCCGCCCGAACGGTCGAAGCCGTTTGCCTCGCCATCGGCCACGTTCTCAGACTCTTTTCACCCGAAGAATGCGCAAGCTACCTGGCAAATTCAGGATATGGACGAACCTAACTTCATCCCGCTTTAGTCGCACAAAAAGCGCCTTCGCCGCCGCGGAGGCGCTTTCCGGCACGCGTCGAAGCGATGTCGCTTCGAAGCGGCCTTACTTCGACGAGATCCTGATCCAATCGTCGTGGGCGCGGGTCTTCAGCTTGTCCCAGTCGGCTGACGCCACGTCCCAATTCACGATGGTGCGATTTGTCTGCGCGACCTGGCCGTTGGCCACGCTCGACGTCTGGATCGAGTCATGAAGATAGACCCCGAAGCCCAAAAGGAGCGCGCCCAGGATCATTCCGATGAAAGTCTGCATTGTAAAACCCTCCAGTGACCGCCATCAACGCTGTCGGGCAATGATGGTTCCCGCCCGGAACAGGGTCACGTTCCCGCGAAAACGCGCATCATCCAGTCGATGAAGACGCGAACGCGCGGCGAGAGCTGGCGGTTGCGGGGATAGAGCAGCGTCACCGGCACCGAGGGCGGCGGATAGTTGGACAGCACCTGCACCAGCGTGCCTTCCGCGAGCGGTTTTTCCGCGTGGAAGCGCGGCATCTGCACCAGGCCGAACCCGAGCAGTGCGGCCGCGAGAAAACTCTCGGTGCCGTTCACCGACATCGTCGCCGGCAGCGGCACTTCATGCGGCTTGCCGTCGATCACGAACTCCATCGGCCGCAGCCGGCCTGTCGTCAGCGAGCGCAGCCCGACCATGCGATGGCCGTCGAGTGCTTTGGGATCGGTCGGCTTGCCGCAGCGCTCGACATAGTCCGGCGACGCGCAGGTCAGCCGTTCCAGCACCACCACCTGTCGCTCGATCATGTCGATGTCGGGTGAATGGCCGAAATGCAGCACGCAGTCGATGCCTTCGTGGATCATGTCGATCCAGCGCTCGCTCTCGCTCATGTTGAGCTCGATATCGGGATAGCGCGCGAAGAAATCCGGCAGGTTCGGCACCAGGAAGTGGCGCGCGAGCGTGCCCTGCACTTCGAGCCGTACCAGCCCCTTCGGCTTGGCGCCGCTGAACGCGCTTTCGGCCTCCTCGAGATCGGCGATCAGCGCGAGACAACGCCGGTGATAGGCCTCGCCGTCGAGGGTAGGGCGGACCTGCCGCGTGGTCCGCTCCAGCAGCCGAATGCCAAGCCGCGCTTCGAGCTGCTTCACCGCATCGGTGACGGTCGAGCGCGGCAGGCCGAGATCGTCGGCCGCATGCGTAAAGCTGCGCCGCTCCACCACCCGGGTGAACACCCGCATCGCCTCGAACCGGTCCATCTATTGTTCGCTATATCCGGATATTGATGCCAAATAATGCATCATTATCCGAAAAAGGGAAGCATCTACCTATCCCCCATCGGATCAAGCGGACCACCCGCCAAACCATGGGAGACCAGAAATGACCAACCAAACCAACAAAGTAGCTATCGTTACCGGCGCTTCCCGCGGCATCGGCGCCGCCGTCGCCGAGCGCCTTGCCGCCGACGGTTTTGCCGTCATCGTCAATTATGCTGGAGACGCCAAATCAGCCGAAGCCGTGGCACAGCGAATTGAAAGCAAGGGTGGCCGGGCCCTGACCGCGCAGGCCGATGTCAGCGAACCCAGCGCGGTGCGGCGCATGTTCGACGCGGCGGAAACCGCCTTCGGCGGGGTCGACGTGCTTGTCAACAATGCCGGCATCATGAAACTCGCCAAATTCGCCGACAGCGAGGACGCGCTGTTCGACCAGCACATCGCGATCAATCTCAAGGGCACCTTCAACACGCTGCGTGAAGCCGCGCGCCGCCTGCGCGACGGCGGGCGCATCGTCAACTTCTCGACCAGCGTGGTCGGCACCAAACTTGAGACCTACGGCGTCTATGTCGCAACCAAGGCCGCGATCGAATCGCTAACCGGAATCCTGTCCAAGGAATTGCGGGGCCGTTCAATCACCGTGAACGCGGTCGCGCCCGGTCCGACCGCGACCGATCTCTTCCTGCACGGCAAGTCGCCGGAATTGATCGAGCGATTTGCGAAAGGCAATCCGCTGGAGCGGCTCGGTACGCCACAGGACATTGCCGCGGTCGTCTCGTTTCTTGCGGGCCCCGACGGCTCCTGGGTCAACGGTCAGGTGCTGCGCGCCAATGGCGGTCTGGTCTGAACGAACCCTCAAGCTCAGCGAAAGAAAAGGATACGTGTCATGAAACAGGTCATTGTCATCACCGGTGCGTCCAGCGGCTTCGGCCGCCTGACCGCCAATGCACTCGCCAGGGCCGGCCACATTGTTTACGCCTCGATGCGCGAGACCAAAGGCCGCAACGCGGCCGTCGTGGCCGATGTCGAGAAGTTCGCACGTGATAACAGGGTCGATCTGCGCGCGCTCGAGCTCGATGTCGGCTCTCAGGCCTCCGCCGACGCTGGCATCGCCAGGATCGTCGCCGAGCAGGGCCGGCTCGACGTCGTGATGCACAACGCCGGCCATATGGTGTTTGGACCTGCGGAAGCGTTCACGCCCGAACAGCTTGCCGAGCTTTACGATGTCAACGTGCTTTCGACCCAGCGCGTCAACCGCGCAGCGCTGCCGCAGCTGCGCAAGCAGGGCAGTGGCCTCTTGGTCTGGGTGTCCAGCAGCAGCTCCGCCGGCGGCACGCCGCCCTACCTCGCGCCGTATTTCGCCGCGAAGGCCGGCATGGATGCGCTTGCCGTGGTCTATGCGCGTGAACTCTCGCGCTGGGGCATCGAGACCTCGATCATCGTGCCCGGCGCCTTCACTGGCGGCACCAATCACTTCGCCCATTCGGGCCGACCGGCCGATTCTGCGCGCCTCGCCGAATATGAAGCCGGCCCCTATGCCGGCTTCGGCGATCAGATCATGAAGGCGTTTTCGGCGATCGTGCCCGCCGATGCCGACGCGTCGCTGGTCGCAGACGCTATCGTCAAGGTGGTCGATACGCCGTTCGGCAAGCGCCCGTTCCGCGTCCATATCGACCCGACCCAGGACGGGGCTGACGTCGCCTTCGGTGTCATCGATCGGGTCCGCAGCGAGATGCTGCACCGGGTCGGCTTCTCCGATCTGCTGCATCCGCGCGACAACGCGTGAAAGTTCGGGCCGGCGGCGCGAGGCGCCGCCGGTTCCTCGGTCATTTGCCGTTCAGCCATCGCAGCATTTCCGCGTTGATCTCGCGCGGATAGGTGTGGCTGAGATCGTCGATCTCGCGGTAGGTCACGTCGGCGCCGGCGGCGGACAGCGCCTGTTGCGTGTGTCGGGCGACCTGCACGGGGAACATCCAGTCGAGTTTCCCGTGCACGAGAAAGATCGGCAAGCCGCGCAGCCGATGCGCATCGGCCATCTCCGCCATCAGCGGATGAAAGGTCGAGGCGACGGGGCCGAGATGCGTAAACGGCGAGGCGCCGTCGAGCCCGCTGACATAGCAGAAGGTGCCGCCGTCGCTCATTCCTGTCAGCAGCATGCGTTCGGAATCGACATTCCAGCGGCTTCGCACCGCTTCAAGAATGCCCATGAGGTTCGGCGTGTCGCTGTCTTCACCCATCAACGCCCAGGTCGGCCCGGTGGCCGTCGGCGCGATCAGGATGGCGCCAGAACTCCGCGCGTTGCGCAACCAGCTCCACAGGAAATTGCGGCCATTGCCGCTGCCGCCATGCATCGCCATCACCAGCGGCCAGGCGCGATCCGGCGTGTAATATTCGGGCACGTAGAGCGAAAAGCCGCCGCGGCTGCCGGGTTCGTTGTGATCGTGCATGACGCCGGTATTTTGAGCGGCCGGCTGCGCGAGCCTCGCCTGCAGCGCCTCGTCTTCGCGCAAGGCCGGATCAAGGAAGAAATCGCTGACTGGCGGAAATGTTTGCGCCAGCGGATAGAGCGCTTCCATCGCCCGCGGCGCATAGCGCAGCGCACGAAACACCGCGATCAGATCGCCCTGGCCGTGCTGTACGGCGCGCAAGCCGGCAAAGGCGGACAGCGCGGCGTCGCTCGCGGCATCCAGCGATGCCCGTACCTCGGCGAAGTTTTCCGGCCATTCCGCAAGACTGGCGCGCGCAGCCTGCAGCGTCTCTTCCGGCGCACCGATTGCCTGCATCACGCGGCCGAAATCCGGCGGATTGAGATGGCGGGCAACGAAGGAAAGCGCTTCCAGCGATTGCAGGAGTGGCGGCAGCACGGCCACGATGTCGTCCACCACGGCCTCGCTCATTGCTCTACCCTCTGTTCGACGGATTTTATTCGCGAATGATCTCCGCGCAAACGCTTCGCGTTTGTCGCGCGGAAAACCGGTGCCCACCTTTCCGGATCATGCGCTAGTGCAGCCTCGGGCCCTTCAACAGCTTGGCGCGGTCGGTCGAGGCCAGCGTGACGTCGAAGGTGACGCCTTCATGGTGCACGGTTAGCGGCACATCGACGCCGGCGGCACCGAGCGACCACAGCTTGCGATAAAAGCCCGCTTGGCTCGTGATCTTCTCGCCCTTCACGGCGAGGATGACGTCGCCGGCCTTGAGCTCGGCGCGCGCCGCCGGCCCATTGCCAGAGATGCCGATCACAACCACGCGATTATCGATCTCGGTCGAATACATGCCGAGCCACGGCCGCGCCGGCCGGTTGACCTTGCCGAAGCGGCGCAGGTCGTCGAGCACGGGCTTCAGGAGATCGATAGGCACGATCATGTTGACATGCTCGGCCTTGCCTGCGCGCTCGCGCTCGAGCTGCAGCGAGCCGATACCGATCAGCTCGCCCCTGTTCGAGATCAGCCCGGCGCCGCCCCAGTTCGGATGCGCGGGATAGGTGAAGATCGCCTCATCGAGCAGATATTCCCAGTAGCCGGCGAACTCCTGCTTGGCCGCGATCTGGCTTGCGACCGAACGCGTGCGTCCGCCGGCGCCGCCGAGCACGACGCGGTCGCCGATCTTGGTCGCGGCGGACGAGCCGATCGGCAACGGATCGACGTTCATGCGGCCGAGCGCCTGCACCAGGCCGAAGCCGGTCACCGCGTCAAAGCCGAGCGCGTGTCCTTCCATCACGCGGTTGTCGCCGAGATGCAGCCAGACGGCCTCGGCCTCGGTGATGAGATAACCGATGGTGAGCACGAGACCATCATCTATCACGACGCCGTTGCCGGCGCGCTCGGTGCCCAGCGTCTCCGCAGTGAAGCCGTCCGGCGGGACGATCGAGTGCAGCCCGACGATCGACGAAAGCACGCGGTTGAGATCGAAGCCGCAGTCGTCGGGGCGTGGCTGGAAGGCTGGCGGGACTTTCCACTCCATCGCGGCTCTCCTGTGTATTTCCGCGCATCATCGGCGCTGAATTATGGCCGGCCCGGCGCCGCAATTCGATCGGCGGCCGAAGCGCTTTCACCACACAGTTTAGCAATTTCTGCAGCGATGCGCACCAGTTCTGTGCTGTTGACACAGCCAAACGTGAAAGCTGTTCTCAAACGACCGCGGCCAGCAGCGCGCGCGCGTTGCACACATCGAGAGCGGTTGTGCCGCCCTCAATCTGGCCAAGAATCGGCTCGACCAACGCGCGAATCTCGGCGCTGGGTCTGGTACCTCGCCATAATTCGCCCAGATCGTTTGCTGCGCGCAGCTCGAGCAGGCGCGCGTCCTGGCCGCGCGCGACCTCGATCGCCTTGTTGAAGCAGGCTTCGGCGCGCGCGCGATCCGGATCAGGCTGCCGCAAGGCCACTTGCCCGGAGAGGCGATGCAGATCCGCGAGCCAATAGCGCTCGCCGGATTGTTCGACAAAGGCAAAGCCCTTGTTGAGCGCCGCCTCGGCTGCACCGAGATCGCCGGCGAGCAGCAGGCATTGCGCAAGGCTGGACATGATGATCGAATTTCCGGTGGTGCCGCCGGATTTGCCGAGCGCGATGCGCGCCTGCCGCATCGCGACGATATTGGCTTCGACCGGCTCGCGCATGGCGCGGGCAAAGGCGCCGAGCAGGGCCGCGAGCAGCCGGATCTGCTCGACCTTCTTCTCCGAGCAGAAGGAAGCGAGTTCGGTGCTGTCGCGCTCCAGCCCCTCGGCGTCCCCGAGCACCAGCTTCGGCCAGGCGATCGCGCAGAACGTGGCTGACGCGAAGGTCGCGGCATGACCGTGATGCGCGATCTCGGCGCGCACCTGCTCGCTGATTGCGGCCGCGCTGTCGAGCAGGCCGAGCGACAGCCGCACCAGCACTTCGAAGGAAAGTGCGGAGATGCCCTGGTCCCATCCGAACCGATAACTCAGCGCCTTCTGCTGGCGCGCGTCGCGATGGGCAGCGGCCTTCTGCAGGTTCGCCAGTGCCGCGCGATTGTCGCCGCGGTAGAACTGCAGCGCTCCGAGCTGACGATAGCCGACCAGGCGATAGGCGGGATCGGGCTGCTGCTCGGCCACCTCGATGATTTCCTGCGCGAAATTCAGCGCCTCCTTGAGCCGCGCCGACAGCGTGGTGCCGGCGCACAGCCCATACAGAATGGAGACACGCTGCAGATCCGTGCCGATGCCGCGGTCGAGCAGCCGCTTGGCCGCCATCATTGCTTCGAAAGTTTCCGGCGCCGACACGCTTCTGAGCGGTACCAGCGCGTTGGCGCGGGCGACGCGCAGCGCCAGTTCGAGCGCATCGCGCTCGCCGGGCTCCGCGATCCCGGAAACAAGCGCCAGCCCTGCGCGGGCATGCCGCTCGGCCTCGACCGGCGCCGACTGCGACAGCGCGAGCTCGGCGGCGGCGAGCCAGGCCGATGAAGCGGGCGCAGCCAGACCCGCTTCGGTGAAGTGATACGCGATGGTCGCCGGTGCATACTCCTCTTCGGTGACATGCTCCTTCAGCGCGGTCGCGATCTGCGCATGGATGCGCTGGCGCCGGCTGCGCAGCATCGAACCATAGGCGGTGTCCTGCACCAGCGCGTGCTTGAACACATAGCTCGACTGCGGCGGGGTGCCGCGGCGGTGGATCAATTCCGCTTCCATCAGCTGGCGCAGCACGTCGTCCAGCGCCGCGCCCTTGATCGGCGAGATCGCTTCCAGCAGCGCGCGGGGAAATTCGCGACCGATCGCGGCACCAATCTGGGCGATCTCCTTGATCGGCGACAGCCGGTCGAGCCGCGCCGAGAGCGAGTCGTGCAGGGTCGAGGGGATCGCGAGCGGCGTCAGCACGGTGGCCAGCACATAGGCGTCGCGCTCTTCCCGCAGCAACTCCGATTCCAGCACGCTCTTGGTCAGCTCCTCGATGAACAGCGGCACGCCGTCGGTCTTGGCCAGGATCTGGCCGAGCACTTCCGCGGGCAGCTTCTTTCCCTCTGCGATCCGATCGACCATCGCCGCCGACGCATCGCGCTCCAGGCGGTGGAGCGAGACCGCCGTCACATGCTCGCGCCCGGCCCAGGGCGGTGAGAACTCCGGACGGAACGTCATCACCCACAGCACCGGCATGTGCTGCACCAGTTCCACCATCCGGCTCGTCAGATCGAGCGAGGTGGGATCGATCCAGTGCGCATCTTCCAGCACCATCAGCACCGGCGTCAGTTTGGCGAGCGCGATGACCGGCGCCATCAGCGCGGCCATGGTCCGCTCCTTCAATTCGGCCGGCGGCAGGTCGAGTGGGGGATAGCGATTCCCGGTCGGGATCGCCAACAACGAGGCGTGGAACGGGGCGATCTCCTCGATCGGCAGGCCCGCGATCCTGAGCATCTTCTCCAGCTTGTCGAGCCGCGCGGCAGCCGGCTCGCCGCTGACGAAGCCCGCGACATGCCAGACTTGGCCGATCACGGGATAGAAGGCGTCGTTGACGTGATGCGGGGAACATTGATAGCGCAGTGCCATGTGGCGTTCGCCGATGATGCGTTCGCGCAGGGCAGCCACGATGCGCGACTTCCCGATGCCGGCCTCGCCCGACAGCATCACCACCTGGCCTTCGCCCCTGACCGCGCGGCGCCAGCGCTCGAGCAGCAGTGCCATCTCGTCGTCGCGGCCGACGAACGGCGTCAGCGCTTCGGAACGTGATGCCTCAAAGCGGCTGACATTCTCGCGCTGGCCCGCGATCAGCCAGGCCGGAGCCGGTACGCTGGCGCCGCGGTACGTCTGCGGGGGAAGCGGCTTCAGCTCGAATGTGGTGCCGAGCAGCCGCCGCGTCGCCTCCGACACCGCAATGGTGTTGGGCTCGGCGAGCGATTGCAGCCGCATGGCGAGATCGGGCGTGTCGCCGACGAGGCCGCGCAGCCATGCTTCGCCTTCCCCGATCAGCTCGCCCACCACGACAAGGCCGGTGGAAATGCCGATCCTGACCTTGAGGTCGACGTCATGCTCGCGGCTCAGTTGCGCAACCGCCTCGATCAGCGCCAGCCCCGCGCGCGCCGCCCGTTCGGCGGCGTCCTCATGGGCGCGCGGATAACCGAAATAAATCATGGCGGCATCGCCCATCCATTTGGCGATGTGGCCGTCGAAGCGGGCGACCGCGGCCGCCACCGCGCCCTGGAAGGCGCGGATCAGGTCGGCCATGTCTTCGGGGTCGAGCCGGGCGGTCAGCGCGGTCGAGCCGACCAGATCGCAGAACAGAACGGTGAGCTGCCGCCGCTCGAGCGCGCCGGGTGCCTGCTGCTCCGTCTCGCCGACGAGCGCGCGGATAGCCCGAAGCAGCCTCGCGCGATGAGCACGCGGAATGCCGAGATCGCTCAGATGCTGATCGCTCAACTCCGCCAGCACATCGGCATCGATCTCATGTTCCCGGAACAGGGCTTCATATTGATCGAGGCCGAGACTGGCGAGCCACGTCCCGACGTCCATGGGCGCTGGTCTCCCCCTAACCAGGCGAGGTTACCGCGTGATGATTTGTTCTGTCAGGGTGTTTTTTGGCGCAGGCCGCGCGGCGTGTCGGCTTTGTTGGGAACCCTCTCTTCGCACAGAAGACGCAAAGGTCTGAAAGAGTGGCAGGCCAACTCTAACCTGGGAGGCGATTCTGCCGGTTTGCGGGGCGTCGGTGAGACGTGCCCCGTTGCTTTCGTGCCTGGTCATCGGCTTCCTGCAGAACAGAACGCAGGCGTTGAGCCAGCTCGGATACGCGGAAGGGTTTATGAATAATAGGAAATTCGTCTACTGCCCGGTGACGAGCGAGCACATCTCCCGCGTAGCCCGAAGTAAGCAATATCTTGATCTTGTTGCTCCGTCGCTTCGCTTCGCGGGCAAGCTCGATACCATTCGGTCCATTCGGCATTACGATATCGCTGAGAAGGAGATCAAATTCCCGGCCGCTATCGAGAATCCGGATGGCTTCGCTACCATTCCTGGCGCAGAGAACCCGATAGCCGGAGCTGGCTAGCATTGCCGATGTGACTTCCAATAGATCCTCATTGTCTTCGACCAAAAGAATTCGCTCGGAACCTCCCGGCATGGCCCCTGTATGGTCGGTTTCCGCCTCGGCATAAGGCTCCTGTGTGGCTTTCGGCAGATACAGAGCGATCGTGGTTCCTGCGTCGGGCGCGCTGTCGACAGTGACATACCCGCCGGATTGCCGGACGAAGCCATAGACCATGCTAAGACCGAGGCCGGTGCCCTTACCGACTTCCTTGGTGGTGAAGAAGGGCTCAAAAATCCGATCCCGCACCTCAGGAGACATCCCGTGGCCAGTGTCGGCGACGGCCAGCCTTACATATGATCCGGCCGGGCACCCGGTTACGGCTCCCTCATCGAGGACAACGTTCCGCGTCTCGATCTCAAGCACGCCGCCACCCGGCATCGCATCGCGACCGTTTAGCGCCAGATTGAGGAGGGCGGTCTCCAGCAGGGACGGATCGACCTGGCAGAGCCACAGTCGCTCCTCGGTCCGCAGCCTGACCTCGCATCCTCCGCCGACTGCTTGAACGACGAGCCCGCGGAATTCCGAGATCAGCTCGTTGGCGTTGACCAGTTTGGGGTTGAGTTTCTGCCGGCGGGAGAAGGAGAGGAGCTGCGCGGTGAGCTTCGCTCCCCGATCGGCGGCGCGCCGCGCGGTTGCGGCGAACCGGCGGACCTTGCCGTTGTCGGCCATGCGCTCGATGAGCTCGAGGTTTCCCGAGACGACGGCGAGCAGGTTATTGAAGTCATGGGCAGCGCCGCCCGTGAGTTGGCCGACGGACTCCATCTTCTGGCTCTGATGAAGCTGCTCCTCGATGAGCTGGCGCGCTTCCACGGCATGCTTGTGCTCGGTGATGTCTCGGAAGAAGATCGCGAGACCTGCGCCGGAAGGGAATGCATTGACCGCATACCAGACACCACGACGAGAGCAGTACGCTTCGAACGACATTGGACGGCGCTCCGACATCACTTCTCCAAGCTGGCCAAGAATTTCCGTCTCGGGGTCGTCCAGAAGGGCCTCCTGCAGGTTCATGCCGATGAGATCTCGCCCTTCGGCAATCTGCGCCCAGGCCCTTTGGTTGAAGAAGCTGATGCGCCAGTCGCGACCGATGATGAGCACGCTGTCGGTGGTACTTTCGAAGACCATCGTGAGCCGAGCCGCGGCATCCTCGGCCCTTTCCTTCGCGTCTGACAATTCGCGCTCGCGGCGTTCCAGCGCATCGGCCATGGTATTGAAAGCGTCGGCGACCCCTGCGATTTCGGACCTGTCGTGGATGTTCACGCGGCGGGCATAGTCGCCGAGCCGCCATTGGTTCGCGGCGTCGACCAGCAGCCCGAGCGGGCGATGAATGAAGTACCGGGCGCCGAGCAAAGTCAGGACCAGCACGATCAGGGCACTCAGGGTGATCAGCAGGACGTCGTGCCGCGTGCGACGCTGGATCTCGGCAAAGGCCCTGGTCTTGTCGAGGCCAAAGCTGACATGAAGTCCTCCGGAATCGGGCCCGAGCGCCGAGAAGCCGACGATCCTCTCGACACCGTCGACGTCAACGAGATCTGCCGTGACTCCGTGGCCAAGCATTGGTTCTTTGCCGACCGGAAGCAGCCTCCTGCCGACGAACCTGCCATTGTCGGGATAGCGAGCAAGATAGGTGCCATTACGGTCGGTGACGGCCAGCGCGTCTCCCGCTGGAACATCCATCTGAGCAATGTAGTCAGCCAGCCAATCGAGGGCGAGAGGCGCGATGACGACGCCGGCTATCTGACCATCGTCGCCGTAGAAGGGCAGCGCAAACTGAATGACCTTCTCGGGAACGGAGAGACCGATCGAGAATTCGCCTACGGTAAACGCACCGGTCTTCAGCGCGTTCGCAAAGTAGGCCCGCCCGGATACGTTGGCCGGCCTGTGGCCGCCGTTCGTATCGCAGAAAGGTTGGCCATTCACGTCGGTAACGATGAGAGTGAGGAAAGCCGGAAACCGCGACTTCATTCCGCCGAGGGCTGCATTGCACGCCAACCTGTCCTTCGCCTTTATCGCCGGAAGTTCCGACAGGGCAATCAAGACCTGGCGGATTCCCTGAACGATCTGCTGCTGCTCTTCGGCGGCGAGCTTGGCCAGGCTGAGCGCCTGATTCTGTACTTCGACCTGGCGCGTGCGGCGCAGGTCAAATTCGTTGTACGCCTGGATCGCGATCGCGGGCAGCAGTGCGACCGCAACAAGCGCCAATAGGCGCGACAAGATTGTCATTTTCGTCGAACTCGAACGATCTCCGGTCGCGGGAAGATGCTGGGACTCGTCTTGATCGATTGATGACGCGCCTGAGGAATATCAGGCGTTCTTGTCTCAATCACTCCACCGCGAGGGATGCAGCACTCTCTACACCGGCTCGGTGCGCTGTGAAGAAAAACCGCGTTACGATTGTAATGCGCGTGGTGATTGGCGGGACGGATTGCGGCTTCAATCGGTCAGTCGGCTCTGCGCAACGGCCTCGGATGCGGAACGAGCATTTCAATCACGACCGCACCTCGCTCATTCCGTCGAATCGAAATCGTCCTCCCGGGCATTCAGCATCGCCGCCAGAGTGCGCAGGCCGGCGTCGAGTTGATCCATTGTCGGAGCCGCCAATGCGAGCCTCACGGCGTTCGGCGCATGGCCGGGCGTGGCGGCGAAGGTCGTCGACGGCGTCAATGCAATGTCGCGCCTGGCTGCGGCCGCGACCAAAGTCTGCGAGCGCCAGTGCGCCGGCAGCGTCAACCACAGATGATAACATTTTTCGTTGGTCTGAATTTCGAAGCCTGAAAGACGATCGGCCGCCAGTTTCTGACGCGCGCGCGCATCGATGCGCTTCAGTCTCGTAAGTTCGGCAACGGTGCCGTCACCCATCATCCGCTGCGTGGCCGCAAACGCAAATCCCGATGCAGTCCATCCGCCGGAGCGCACTGAGGCCATTACGGTTTCACGCAGGCGCCGCGGCGGCACGATAAAACCCACCGTCAGGCCCGGCGCGACCTTCTTGGAGAGACTGTCGACAACAATGCAGGAGTCCGGTGCGAGTGCGGCGAGCGGCGGCTCACTGTCGAGGAAGCCGTAGACGTTGTCCTCGATGATCGGAAGGTCGAGCTTTTCGACAACGCGCAGGAGATCGGCCCGGCGCGCCGAGGTCATCGTCATGCCCAACGGATTGTGGATTGCCGGCTGAATGTAGATGGCCGAGAGATGGGTCTCACGGTGCGCCTTTTGCACCGAGTCGGGCTGCACGCCGCCTTCGTCCATCGCCAACGGCACCAGCGAAATACCGAGCCGGGCGGCGATCCCCTTGATGAAGGGATAGGTCAAAGCCTCCACGCCGCAGCGGCCGCCCGAGGGGACGACCGCGGCGAGCGCTGCGGCGATGCTCTGCCGTCCGTTACCGGTGAATACGAGCTGTTCAGAGGAGGGTGACCATCCGCCCTGCGACAGATACGCCGCTGCAACATTCCGGAGCGCCGGTGTCCCGACGCTGGTCGCCTGTCTCAACGCGGCATCGAGCGCCGCGGGCTTCTCCAGGCCATCCAGGCTTTTTGCGATGAGCGCGGTCTGATCGGGAAGCATCGGGTAGTTGAACTCGAAGTCGATCCGGATGCCGCGCGGCTCACTTGGCGCGGCCAGGCCGCGCCTGGCATCGCCCGAGATGAAGGTACCCCTGCCGACCTCGCCTACGACAAGGCCGCGGCGCAACAGCTCGGCGTAGACGCGGCCTGCCGTCGAAACGGCAATTTTGCGCTCGTAGGCAAAGTTGCGCTGGGGAGGCAGGCGCTCGCCCGACTTCAGCGTGCCATTGACGATCTCCGCGGCGATGGCGTCGGCCAGCTTCAGATATTCGGATTTCGACACTATTGCACCGAGTTCAATGTTTCGATTGCACCGAGACATGTATCGTAACATTATATCTGTATCAACCCGATTGTACCGGGAGACACGAAGTTTCTGCCGACAATGAGCCCGCGGCCCGCTCGACGAGCGTTTGCGCCGACGGCGTCGCATTGCCCCGGAGCAACCACTGGAGACCCAAAATGTCTGCAACGCTTTCAACCATCGTCCGGCCTGCGCGACCTGGCACATTTTCCCGGCTGATCGGCGCCTGTTGCGACGGGATTGCGGGCTATTTCTTCCGACGCTCCGCCATCGCAAGCCTTCGTGAGCTCGACGACCGAGAACTGCGGGACATTGGCCTCGTGCGTTCCCAGATCGAAGCGGCCGCCTGCGGCTTCATCAATCTTTCCAACCAAGGGAGGATGTGATGATGGCGCCCATGGAGTTGACTGTTTCCACGATCCTGATCGCCTTTGCCGGCGTATTCCTGATCTGCTTCATGAAGGGGGCGTTCGGCGGCGGCTTCTCCATCGTCGGCATTCCGCTGCTGTCGATCGTGATGGACCCGGTCACCGCCGGCGGCCTGCTCGCGCCGTTGTTCGTCGCGATGGATTTGTTCGCACTGTACTACTGGAAGCCCTCGACGTGGTCGAAGCGGGACCTTGTGCTGCTGTTGCCGGGGCTCGTGGCCGGCATCGGGTTCGGCTATCTGGTGTTTCGTTTTCTGGACCACCGCGCGATCGCGATCGTGATGGCGGTCGTGACGTTGGTGTTCGTGGGCCTGTGGTTTGCCGGAGGCGGGCAATTGACGATCCGGCCGCGATCCGTGCCCAAGGCGCTCGCTGCCGGACTGGCCTCCGGCACGACCACCATGGTGGCGCATTCGGGCGGACCGCCGCTTGCGATGTATCTGCTGCCGCTCGGCCTCAGCAAGGAAATCTACGCGGGAACGACGAGCCTGTTCTTCACCGTCGGCAACGCGACCAAGGCAGTGCCGTGGCTGCTGCTGGTGAAACCGACCGCCGACGTTTGGACATTGATGGCGATTTGCCTGTTCGCCGTTCCCCCCGGCGTATGGCTGGGCTGGCGGCTTCACGGCATGCTGGATCAGCGTCAGCTTTATCGGGCCTGCTACGGACTATTGGTCGTGACGGCGCTGAAATTATTGTGGGACGGCGTTTCCGGTTTTCTCGCGTGAAATCCGGCCTACGGATCCAGCTCGGTGTCCCAATAGAGATAGTCGAGCCAGCTGTCGTGCAGATAGTTCGGCGGGAACAGCCGGCCGTTGCGGTGGAGTTGATGCACCGTTGGCGCAAAGGGAGCCTGCCTCGGGAACATCTTCGCCTGCTGGGGCGTCATGTTGCCCTTGCGCAGGTTGCAGGGCGAGCAGGCCGCGACCACGTTTTCCCAGGTGGTCTGGCCGCCCTTGCTGCGCGGGATGATGTGATCGAACGTGAGGTCGTCGTCCGCCGAGCAATATTGGCAGACGAAGCGGTCGCGCAGGAAGACGTTGAAACGGGTGAAGGCGGGATGGGTGGTCGGCTTGACGAAGGATTTTAGCGAAACGACGCTCGGGAGCTGGATTTCGAACGTAGGACTTCGCACCGCGCGGTCATAGTGCTCCACGATGTTGACGCGATCGAGGAACACCGCCTTGATCGCGTCCTGCCACGACCAAAGCGACAGCGGGTAATAACTCAGCGGCCGGAAATCCGCATTCAGTACCAATACCGGCCAACCGCCTTGCGAGACATGTGCGTTCAAATAACGCTCCTGACTCCCATATCGGCTGCGAAGCAGCGCACCTTGACATACTACATGCAGCGTGACGGGATTGTGAAGAGCTTAGAAGAGCTTATCCCGCAAGCA
>DATMNV010000062.1:0-22935 GCA_035568535.1 Bradyrhizobium sp. | reverse complement strand
CGGCGCTGAAACCGGCCGCGGGAGCCGCCTCCGAGATGCGCCTCTCCCTCAGTTCATTGCTGAAGCACAACTGCCCGACGTATTCTGTCGAACGGAGAAATACCATGTCCGGATTGGAGTCTTCCATGTACCCAGTACAAGTCGAGCAGAAAAGCTACCAGATGCCGCCGCGGGATGGGTTTACCGTCGCACACTTTCTCACCGTCGCCGACATCGAGCGATCGGCCCGATTTTACGAAACCGTCTTCGGAGGTCGTATTCTGAGCAGAGGCGACAGCAGCGGCGCGCCAGCCTACATCCAGATCGCGAACACGTGGCTCATTGTCAACGTCGGGGGCGGTCCGACACCTGACAAACCATCGGTAACGCTCAGCGTCCCCGCCGACCCCGATTCAGTCAGCAGCTTCATGAATATCCGCGTCGCGGATATTCAAGCGTGCTATGAACTATGGCGAAGTCGAGGAGCCGAGTTTATCACGGAGCCAAAGGTCAAGCACGGCGAGACGCGCTGCTACATTCGCGATCCCGATGGCTATATTATAGAAGTCGGGCAAAGCAAGCCGGGCGTCGCTTACGGCTAAACGGCGCGACGGATGAAAGCATCTGTGGTGACCGCGTAAGGCGGTCCGGAAGCGGTGAAATATCAGGGTATGCCGGATACCAAGCCGGGCGAGGTCCTGGTCAGGTGGCAGGCATCGTCGAAGCGCAAAGGCATTCAACCGTGCGGGACATCTTGCTTGACGGAATCGGAGGAACATTGCCCGCGATCGCGGCGATACGCTTCGCGCTTGGGTCGTTCTTCGTCTTATCCGGATTTCATAAGCTCACGAACAAGGAAAGACATAAGACATTTGTAGAGACGCTCAAAGTCCTTGGCATCCCACAGATCGGCATATTGCAATGGTTTGTTCCGGGAGTTGAATTCTCTGGCGGCCTCGGCGTCGCGGTCGGATTTCTCACACCGCTGGCCGCCCTTGGCCTTCTGGTCATTTGTTCGGTAGCCCTCTTGACGAGCGCTCCAACGGTGGTTGCGAGCTTCAAACCGATCGACAGGGCAGATCGTGTCGACGATTGGCTTTATCAGCCGGAGTTGATGTACGCATTGATGCTGCTTTATTTTATTGCGGCCGGCGCCGGTCCGGTTTCCGTCGATCAGCTTCTGAGGCTCTGGATTGGCTAAGTGAGAACATGGGCGTGCGACTTCAGCGTCTGCTGCGAATGGGGAGCCCTTTGCTCGCCAATACGCGGGCAAACCTCATTCGCCACCGATGGGAGCGCCCTTCTCGGCCACCGAACGTTTCATCAGCAGCACCACCGGCGCCAGCACCAGCGTCACCACGGCGAGCAGCAAGAAGACATCGAAATAGGCAAGTGACGATGCCTGCTGCTGGCGCAGATCCTCGAGGGTTTGCAAGGCCAGCTGCTGCGCGGCGGACGGATCGCCGGTCTGCTGCAGGAATGCTGCCCGGGCCTGCTCGAGGAATGAAACGACGCCGGCGTTGAAGGAATCCAGCGACTCGCCAAGCCGCAGGGTGTGAAACTGGTCACGGCGCTCCTGTATGGTCTGCGCCATCGACGTTCCGACGCTGCCGCCCTCGTTGCGGAGCAGGCTGAGCAGGCCAACGGCGGCTCCACGCAGCAACGGCGGAGTATAGCGGTAGGCCGCCACATTCGCAGGCGCAAAGCATACCGAGAGTCCAAGGACCAGTATCACCCGAGGCCAGACGACCTGGCCCGGGCTGATGTCGAGGTTCATCTGCGACATCCAATAGTTTCCGGCCGCCATGATCAGCAGGCCGCCGGCGATCAACCACCGCGCATCGGTCCCGCGGCCCAGGGCCAGCCCGACGAAAGGCATCGCCACGACCGCAAAGAACCCGGCCGGCGACATCACCAATCCGGCGCTCAGGGCGTTGTAACCAAACAGGGACTGAAGCAGGCCGGGCAACGACGTGCTGGCGGCATAAAGGACGGCGAAGGCGCAAAAGATGATGAGGCAGCACGAGGCGAAGTTGCGCTCCAGCATCGGCCGGAAATTCACAACGGGGCTCGGATGGCGCACCTCCCACAGGATCAGCGCAATCAGGCCCACGGCGGAAAAAGCCGCCAGCGTCTGCACACGCCAGAATGGATCACTCAGCCAGTCCCACTCCTGTCCCTTGCTGAGCATCACTTCCCAGGACACCATCACGATCACCAGAAGCGACAGGCCGATGGTGTCAAAGCGGAACGGCTGCTTCCTCAACTCCACGCGCTGCCTGGTGAGATAGTCCGGATCCCGGAGCAGCGCATAACACGCAGCCAGCGCCAGAAGACCGATCGGGACATTGATATAGAACACCCACCGCCACGAATAACTGTCCGTGATCCAACCGCCGAGGGTCGGGCCGGCCACCGGCGCCAACAGGGCCGCCAGGCCGAACAGCGTCATCGCAATGCCCTGCTTCTCCTGCGGGAAGGCGTCCAGCAGCACGCCCTGGCTGGAAGGCTGAAGACCGCCCCCCGCCAGGCCCTGCACCACGCGGAACAGGATCAGCTGACCGAGACTGGTGGCCATCCCGCACAGTCCGGAAGCGAGGGTAAAGACGGCGATCGAGAGCAGGAAATAGTTGCGGCGACCAAGATGCGCCGACAGCCAGCCGGTGATCGGCAGGATGATGGCATTGGCGGCAAGGTAGCTGGTGATGACCCATTCGCCGTCGCTGACGGTCGCCGACAGGCCGCCTGCGATGTAGCGCAGCGCGACGACGGTGATGGTGGTGTCGAGCACCTCCATGAAGGTGGGTACCACGACGACAGCCGCTATCACCCAGGGGTTTACGCCCGCCTGCGCGCGTGAGGGTGAAAGCGCGAGCGCCGTCATTTGTCGACGCTCCCTGCCGGGTGCGCGACTGATGCGGTGGCCGGCGATTGCCGCTCGCCGCCCTGAAGGAATTTCCCGGCGTCCGGTCCGGTCGGCGGCTTGTCGAGATAGACGTAGGGAACGACCGACGTGCCGATGAACAGCGGGTTCTTGTCCGGGTCATAGCCCTCAAGCTCGATCCGGACCGGCAGCCGCTGCACGATCTTGACGAAGTTGCCGGTGGCATTCTGAGGCGGCAGCAGCGCCAGCGTCGATCCGGTCCCCATGGTGAAGCCGGCGATCCGGCCCTTGAACACCTGTCTGCCGCCGTACATGTCGACATAGAGATCGGCAGCCTGACCGATGCGGAGGTCGCGCAGTTGCGTCTCCTTGAAATTGGCATCGATCCAGATCTCGCCGAGCGAGCGGATCGCCATCAGGCTCTGCCCGACCTGGATATCGTTGCCGGGATTGACGTTCCGGCGCGTGATGACGCCGTCGATCTCGGCCACGACGTCACAATAACGAAGGTCGAGCTCAGCCAAAGCGAGATCGCGCTTGGCGGCCTCGAGCTTGGCCTCGGCTTGCTTGACGGCCGGCGCTTCCGCCGCCAGCCGATCGAACGTGCGGTTGACGTCGCCTTGGGGATCGAGTTTTTCGAATTCTTCGACCATCTGCTTCGGAGTCTGGTTGTACGAATGAATCACGCCAAGCTCAGCCGCACTCTGAATCAGCTCAGCCTGCGCCCGCAGGACCGAAGAAAACGTCTGATCAAGGTCGGGCGGTACCTGATCGATATCCGCACTGTCCTCCGCCCGTTCCTGCAAGCCCAAATAGACGCGGATTTGGTTTGCATCAGCCAACGCCTGAACGACACCTGCGTGGGCAATCAACAGCGCCGCCTGACGTTGATCATAGAGCTCGCGGCTCGCCGTCTCCGATACAACCAACTTCGACGTCCGATCGAACTCCTGCTGCGCGAGTAGAAGCGTGGCCTCCGCCTTCTTGAGCGCGGCGACCCGAGCGTGTAACAGGCCTATCTGGTTTTCGACATTCTGCTGGGCTTGTTGCAATTGCCAGCGGCGGCTCATGGCCTGTGCTTCGATGCCGCGCACCGTGGCCCTGGCTGCCTGGAGATCCGCCTCTGCGGTATCGACGGCCGCCTTCTTCACTGCGACTGCGTCCCGGAACGGCTCCTTGTCCAGTTCGACGAGAAGATCTCCCTTGTGCACGCGGTTATTATCATCCACCAGAACCTTGGACACCTGACCGTGGACGCGGGGGGCGACGAACGTCACGTGGCCGTTCACGAAGGCGTCATCGGTCGAAACCGTGCTGAGAGTGAACCGGATCCAGGGGATGCCGAACACCGCGGCGAGGACGAGGACCAGGACGCCCAGTGCTCCCATCAGGGCGCGCCGCCACGTCGACGACCGTCCCACTGGCGGGACAGGATTTGAAGCAGGATCTGCCCGTGGTGAGTTGGCGTTGCCAGCAGCCGCGGCATCCGCATCGCCCTTGGCGGACATGTCAGTCGAACTGACGCTACTGCCGGAATCGTGGAGGCTCATGTCGAACTCCTCGGTAGGAGTGCCATTGCATTGAGCGTGGTGAGGCTCGGTTTCCAGCAACCTTCGTGCAAAAGCCTGGAAATTGCTCGTTATGTGTTGTTAGCGGCTGTTAACCGCTGCGAGCGCGGGGCAATTCCCGCCCTGTCGCGCCGCGTCTTACCACCAGCCCTGTTGCATCGGACGATAGTACTGGCCGCCGCCCCGGCGCGTATTGCCAGGTTGCGGTTGCGGCTCCGGACTGCGCTGGAAAAAGAAGCCAAAGCCGTTTTCGCCCCAACCGTTGGCGCTCGCAACCGGGACCTCGACGACCGTAGGCCGGCGCGTGATGAAGCCGCCCTGGGGCTGGTTGTTCAGCACCGCGACGAACTCGGTGCGATAGTTGGTCTCGCGGCTCAGCGGCTCGTCCGAGATGATGATCGAGGATCGCGGCAATGCGGTCGGCGCGATGCGATCGAGCACATCCTGCGGGATGGTGATGCGGTCGAGCGCGTCCTTGGCGTCATCCCCGTCGTCGATGGTGACCGCGGTCCAGCGCAGGCCGGCGTTGTTCTTCGCCATCGCCGTGAACACATGCGTGCCGATCGGCTTGTCGGGGTTGCGGATCGTGACCGGAACCTCGATGGTCGCATCGAACACCTCGCCGCCTCCATCCGGCGCCGGCTTATGCGTGTTGCGCCGCACGTAAAGCTTCTGCGTTGCCCGGCTGATGTAGACCGAGACCGGCTCGAGCGCGAGCTTCGCCTCGCTCGCCGCCTTGGCGGTGTCGGCCTTCCTCATCACCGCCGCCTTGGCGGCGTCTTTTGCGGCAACGGCAGCGTCCCGCTTCGGCTGCGCGTCGGCCCTGGCGGTATCGAGCGCCGTCCCCGCGTCCGCGGCCTTGGTGGCGGCCTTCTGCTTCAGCTCCTCGGCCCGCGCCCTGGCCTCATCCGTCTTGGCGGCGGCGAGCACCTTGTCGGCATAGGCGAGTTCGGCATCGGCGCGGCTCTTGAGCCCCTCCAGCTTGCGCAGCGACGCCGGCAGCGACGCCGCCTCGCGCATCGCTGTCGCGGCGGCCTTCTTCGTCTCGTCCGCCGTCTGGGCAGCCTCGGCCGCCTCGCGGGCGAGCGTCTCGGCCTTGGCCGGCGCGGCCGCGATGGCCTCCGCCTTCGGTACGAACAGCGCCGGATGGGAGAAATCGACCGGCTCGGCATCGATCGGCGAGATGATCACGCGCATCCCGATCTGCGTCTTTTCGAACAGATTCTCCGCAAAGCCAAAGGGCATCCGCACGCAGCCGTGCGAGGCAGCATAGCCGGGCAGCGGCCCGCCGTGCAGCGCGATGCCGTTCCAGGTGATGCGCTGCATGTTCGGCATCCAGGCATCATCATACATGGTCGAGTGGTGGTCCTTGTCTTTTTCGATGACGGCGAAGACGCCGGCGGGCGTCTCGCGCCCCGTGGTGCCGGTCGACACCGGCGCGCGCAGGATCCAGCCGTCGGCGTCGTAGAAGGTGACCCGCTGGCTCTTGATCGACACGATCGCCATGATCGGCTCGCCGGCATCGCGGGGCGCCGTTGCCTCGGTGGGGGCAGCGGGCCGCGGCTGTTTCGCCGCGGCGTTAGCGGTCAGCGCCGTCAGCGCGGCCATCGCCGCGAGCGTCATAATGGCGGGACGCCGCCAAGGCCGGATCGCCACGGTGGATTGCGCCGTCGTAAATCGATTTGCCATGCCATACCCAAATCGCGATTTCTGGATTAGCTCACCGCCACCAACGTCCACGCCGCCGTTTCGCTCCCGGAGATTCGCGGCACGTCCCGGCGGCAAGTCTCTCATATACGACAGCCAGCGCAGGAGGAAGGGTGGCTCGCGGCTGAATTGGCACATCTGCGACGTGCCGGCGCGATCACGCGATGTCCATTCATCGGGCGGACGCGAAGTGATCGCCATCACTTCATGGCGGCGTCACCGGATTTCCATCCGGAGAGGCTCCGAGATTGCCGATCGGAGCCGTCAGGCGACAGATCAGTCCGGTTGGTTCATACATCACTTCAACGGAGCCTCGGAAATCGTCCTGCAGGACCCGGGAAATGAGGCGGGAACCAAAGCCGACCCTGGCCGGTTCCGACACTGGCGGGCCGCCAAGTTCCTGCCAGGTGAAGACGAAATTTGGCGCCCCCTCACGATCTCTGGTGTTCCAAGTGATCGACACACGGCCGCTCGCCACAGTCAAAGCACCATATTTCAAGGCGTTGGTGGCAAGCTCGTGGATTGCCAGCGACAAGGCCAGGGCCTGCCGGGACTTGACCACAAGTGGCGGACCCGAGACCGTAAACCGGCCTTCGCCTGCCCTGTAGGGGGCCAGCGCGGTGTTGATCACATCCTGGAGGGGCGCTTCAGCCCAATTTGCCGCCGTAAGAAGGTCATGTGCTCGTGCGAACGCAGCAAGTCGTCCAAGATACTTTTCAAGATCGGCTTTGCCCGATGGGTCGCGAAATGTCTGAGTGGCCACGGCACCAAGTACCGTGAGCGTGTTCTTGACGCGGTGCTTCAGCTCCTCATTGATGAGGTTGAGCGCTTCTTTCGCCATGTGCTCGGACGTGACATCCTTGCAGACGACAAGCACGCCGCCGACTTTGCCTTCGAAATCGATCGGACCGAAGCTATACGTCCACCAGACATCCTCGCGACGACCGTGACGCGTGACCGGCACCAGCTGGTCCTCATGCCAGGTCGCCCCCTGGCCCGCCATGACGTACTCGATCTGCGGGCCAATGATGTCCCATATCTCGGCCCAACACTCGCGGCCTCCCGCTCCCAGAGCGCTCGGATGCCTTTCGGGCCCCATCGTCTCGCGATAGGCGTCGTTATAGAACTGGATGAGTTCCGGTCCCCACCAGATGAACATCGGGTGACGCGAGGTGAGAACGAGCCGCACCGTAACCCGAAGACTCTGCGGCCATGTCTCCGGAGAGCCGAGCGACGTTCTTGACCAGTCGAATGCTCTCGTCAGAGCGCCCATCTCGCCGCCCCCCGACAAGAAGTCGCTGACCACCTCCCCCTTCCTCATACGCGCAGCTTTCGCTCAGATACCCGTCGCCCAGACCGCAAAACCTATAGACAGGCAAGGCAAAGTACAATTTCCACTCGTTCCTTGTGTCCCAACAGTTTCCGGGCGACCGGCCAGAAACTATCCCCCAGCCCAGACATCCAGCACGTAGCGGTTCTTCGCGCCCATATCCTCGATCCAGCGCGCGCCGGCCGCGGCGTCCGCGCCGGTGCGCTCGCGATAGATCGAAACCAGCGCTGCCTTCACATCTGGTTCCATCTTGCTGCCGTCACCGCAAACAAAGACGACCGCGCCCTGCTCGATCAGCCGCCAGACATTGTCCTTTTCGGCGGCGACCAGATGCTGCACATAGGTCTTGGCGCCGTCGGCACGCGAGAAGGCGGTGTGGAGCTCGGTGACGCCGTCGGCCGCGAACGCCTTCAACTCGTCGGCGTAGAGAAAATCCTGGTCGGGATGGCGGCAGCCGAAGAACAGCATCGCGGGTCCGAGCGCTGCGCCCTGCACCTTCCGCGCGGCGCGCTCCTGCAGGAAGCCGCGGAACGGCGCGAGCCCCGTGCCCGGCCCGATCATGATGATCGGCACGGAGGGATCATCCGGCAAGCGGAAGCCGGCCTTGGTCTCACGAATGGTGGCGTGAACGGTCTCGCTGGCGCGGCGGCCTGCGAGATAGTTCGAGCACACGCCTTTGTAGATGCCGCGGCCCGAGCTGGCGGCGCCCTCGACCACGCCGACGGTGACGCTGCAACGTGCGGCATCGCATGATGGCGACGACGAGATCGAATAGTAACGCGGCGCCAAGAGCGACAGCATTTCCAGATAGACATGGAACGGCAGCTCGCAGGCCGGAAATTCTTCCAGGAGATCGAACACCGATTTGCGCCGGGCGAGAATTTCGCTGCGATAGCGCTCGGCGGACGCATCGTCGTCACCGACATAGGCCTGTAGTTTCGGCTTGGTCACCGGGCAACGCGTATGCTCCGACATGATCTGGATCTGCTTGCGCGTTGCGACCTGCTGCAGCTCGACGAATTCCGTGAGCAGCCGCCCGACCGAAACGGCTTCGCCCACCGGTAATTGCGCGCGGCGTCCTTCGGTGACCTGCAGCCGGATCTGGTCGGCCGGCAGGAAGCCGAAGCGGCGCGCGACGTGATCGACCAGCGTCGGGTCGTTGCGCGGCACGACGCTGAGGTGATCGCCGACGCGGTAGCTCGCGTCCGCTGGCAATTCGACCTCGATGTGCCGGGTCGAACGGTCGGAGGCGTTGGGGCCGGAATGGTTCTGCAGCTCGTTGTTCACGAGCACCTTCATCGGCGTGGCGCCACCTTGCGTCACGAGCACATTGGCCGTGGCTGACGCCACCGGCTCGACCGCGTAGAGCGGCTCGTCTTCGGCGGTGCGGGTGAAATTCCAGTCGATGCCGAATTCCTTGGTCGCGACCTGCGCGGCCGCCGGGAACCATTTCTGGAACTGGCCGTCGAGATCGCTGCGGGCATCGCCCTCGCCGCGCGGATAGATGGCGCGCGCGCCATGGGCCGTGAGCTTCTCGTCGACGAAGCGTGGCACGGATTGATAGGTCGCCGCCCAATCGCTGTTGCCGCAGCCAAACACGGCGTAGCGCACTTTTGCGAAGGCATCCTTCGGCAGCTCGCCGCCGAGCCATTTGACGAATTGCGTGGCGTTGTCCGGCGGCGCGCCGTTATAGGACGCGCAGATGATGAGGACACCGCCCTCCTCCGGAAGCTTGCGGACATAGTCATCGAGCGGGCCGAGGCGCGTGACAAAGCCGTTGATCTCGGCGAGGTCAGCCATGCGCGTCGCCAGCTCCTCGGCTGAACCGAGGTTGGAGCCGTAGAGCACCAGCATCGGCGTGTTGTGGCCCGGGCGCGTCGTCGGCGCGCGCGGCGCCTTCGGTGCCGTCGCGGCTGTTGCGGTCGGGCCTGCAAACGCGCCGCGGTCCTTGTCGCTGCGCGGCCGAACCTTGATCTTGAAACCCTCCGGCTTGATCGTCAGCGTTTCCTTCAGGTGCATCTGGTAGCGATGCACGTCGATCAGCCTGAAGCGCTGCAGGATCATGCCGATCGCGAGCGCCGCCTCATGCATGGCAAAGCCGCGGCCGATACAGGCGCGCTGGCCGTTGCCGAACGGCTTCCAGGCATTGACCGGCCTTGCCGCTTCCGCCTCGCGGCTGAAATTCTCGGGGTTGAAGGCGTCGGGATTGGGCCCCCAGACCGAGGGGTCGCGGTGCAACGCCGTCACCAGGATGGTAATGAAGGTGCCCTTCTTCAGCTTGTATTTGCCGCCGATGGTCTCGTCCTTGAGCGGCGAGATGCCATAGGCCGGCGCCGGCGGCCACAGCCGCAGTGCTTCTTTCAGGATCTGCGTGATGTAGGTGAGCCCTGTAACCTGCTGATAGGTCGGCCTGACATTGACGTCGGGCCCGAGCACGCGGTCGACCTCGTCATACGCCTTCTTCAAGATGTCGGGATGCTTCAGCAGCGCATACAGCGTGTAGGACAGCAGCCCGCTGGTGGTCTCATGGCCCGCGATCAGGAAGGTGTTGATCTGGTAGCGGATGTTGACGTCGTCGAGCTGCTCGCCGGTTGAGCGGTCGACGCCGGTCATCATCGCCGCCAGCATGTCCTTCTTGTCGTCGGTCGCAGCCGTATTCTTGCGGCGCTCGGCGACGATCTCGTCGACCATCCTGTTCATGAAGGCGACGTCGGAGGCCAGGTCGCGTCGCCGCTTCTGCATCCACAGATTCTCCATCGGCAGGCCGCGGATCATCATGATGGTTTCCAGCGAGCGCACCAGCGATTCCACGAAGGGATGGTAGTCGCGCCGATAGAAGGAGTTGAAACGGTAGTCGAAGCCGCAAAGGCCTATCGTATCGAGGGTCAGCGCCGTCATGTCGTGGACGACGTCGATCTCGTCGTCGGCGTTGAGCCGCTCCCATTTCTTGACGAGCTGCTCGGCGATGTCGACCATGCTCGGGTGATAGGACTGCATCGCGCGGTTGCCGAACGGCTGCAGCAGGATGTTGTGCGCCTTGCTCCAGTTCGGCTCGGTCGTGTCGGCCGTGAACAGGCCGTCGCCCGCGACCGCGCGGACGCGGCGCAGCGGTCCCCGCACCGCCTTGTCGAAGCGCTTCTCGTCCGAGAGCTCGTCGACGAGGTCGTGGCCGGAAACGATGACGATCGGCGCGCCCATCATGTCGAGCCAGAAGATCGGTCCCAGCTCCTTCGCCAGCCGCGTCAGGTTCTGCACCGGCGCGGAGGAGTCGAGCGACAGCATGTTGCCGACCACCGGCTTGGTCGGCGGCTGCGGGATCGGGTTCAGTCTGTTCTTCGGCGCCATTGCTGATTCATTCCCCCACTCAGCCCTGTCATTGCGAGGAGCGTGAGCTCCGAAGCAATCCATGCTTCCCGCGCGGATGAGTGGATTGCTTCGCTTCGCTCGCAATGACGACGTGTCTTACCCAAACCTTTTTCTACGCCATTCGATGAGCCTGGCGCTGACCTCTTCCGGCTTCTCCTGCTGCGTCCAATGGCCGCTGTCGCGCACCAGATACTTTTCGAGATCCGGCACCAGCTTCTCCATGCCGTCGGCGGCGGAAGGCGGCAGCACCGCGTCGTTCTCCGCCATGATCATCAGCGCCGGCACGCGCACGTGATGGTCCAGGCCTTCCGCGCGCTGCCAGTTGCGGGAGAAGTTGCGGTACCAGTTGATGCCACCGGTGAAACCGGTCCTGGTGAAGGTGTCGACGAACACCTGCTTCTCGTCCGGCGACAGGATCGGTATGCGCGGATCGTGCCTCGCGTCGTAATTCGCAATCATCTGCGGGAACGCCAGGTTGATCCGGGGCGAGGCGCCGATACCGGCGACCGCCTGCTCCGGCGGCGCATCCGGAGGGCGCGGCGCCGGCTTGCGCATGAAGGCGTCAAAGGTCTGCTCGACCCGGCTGCCAAAAATCCTGTCCGGCTCGCGCGCGGGGTCCTGGAACTGCACGATGTACATCTGATCGCCAAAACGCTGGCGGAACAGCGCGATCGGATCGGTGGGCGCGCGATCCCTATGCGGCGTGTTGACCCCGACGACGCCGGCGACGCGGGAGGGATGCAGCAGCGGCATCTGCCAGACGACAAAGCCGCCCCAGTCGTGGCCGACAAAGATCGCCTTATCGATCTTCAAGTGATCAAGCAGTCCGACGAGATCGCCGGTCAGATGCTCGATGTCGTAATCCTCGACCGGCTCCGGCCGGTCGGTCGCGCCATAGCCGCGCTGGTCCGGCGCGATCACGCGGATGCCGGCCTCGCTCAGCGCCTTGATCTGGTGACGCCAGGAGAAGGCCAGCTCCGGCCAGCCGTGGCAGAGCACTATCGGCGGTGTGTCGGTCTTCGGACCCGCATCGTAATAGCCCATGCGAATCCCGTTCGTCTGGGCGAACGCGAGCTGTGGCATTTCAATCATTATCGTGTCCCTACTCTGCCGCGCCCTTCACGTCCGCAGCCGGTGGCGCATAGGCCGCTTCGAGCGCGGCGAATTCCTCCGGCAGCATGTCGCAGAGCACCTCGACATGCGGAATGATATTCGCACCCGCAATGAAGCCGAAATCGAGCTGGTCGCGATAGCTCTGCACGGTGATGTTGAGCGCAATGCCGTGGGTCGAGATCGACACCGGGAAGATGTGCAAGAGCTCGGCTCCCGCGGCATACAGCGTCTGCCGCGGCCCGGGCACGTTGGAGACGGTGATGTTCGCCGATGGCGGCAACACGTCCGACAGGCTGGAGCGGCTATAGAGCAGCGCCAGAACCTGAACCAGGATCGGCGTGCCCAGCATCGAAATATTGGAAACCTGAGGCATCAGCGCGCGCAGCGGATGCGACATCTCCTTGGACTTGGTCGATTGCGCGATGATGGTCTCGAGCCGGGTGCGTGGGTCTTCGACATTGGTCGCGATCGAGCAGATCATGCCGAACACCTGGTTGTTGGAGTCGGTATTGCCCTCCTCGCGCAGCGAGATCGGCACCGCGGCGGTCAGCGACTTGTTCGGCAGCGCGCCGTGCGCGAGCAGATAGCGCCGCACCACGCCTGAGGCGAGCGCCAGCACCACGTCGTTGAGCTTGCCGCCGGACAGTTTCGCCAGCGCCTTGGCCCGCGAAAGCGAGATCGAGGTGCCGGCAAAGCTGCGCTCCGACGAGATCGACTTGTTCAGGATCGTCGGCGGCGACATCATGCTGGCGAGACTCTCGCGCGACTTCGGATCGGAAATCTTGCCGATCACGTCGGACACACTCTTCAGCATGGTCGGGATATTGCCGGCAAAGCGCACCGCGCTCTCGATCTGGTACATCGCATTGTCGAACAGGATCGAGCCGATATCGCTCTTGCCCGAGCGCGGCAGCTCGATGCTTTTGGCGGCCGCCGCCGCATCGAGCGGCTGGGTCCAGAGCTGCTGATAGGAATCGAGCAAGGTGGCGGCGATGTCGCGCGGCTCCTGCTCGACCTTCGCCTTCGCCGTCGGCGGCTCGACTTTGCGCGGGACCGGCGAGATGTCGTAGATCATGTTGGTCAGCGCGGCACCCGCGCCGCCGTCGATGCAGGCGTGATGCATCTTGGAATAAAGCCCGATCTCATTGTCCTTCATGCCCTCGAAGACATAGAACTCCCAGAGCGGCCGGGCGCGGTTCAGCAGTTTCGCATGCATCCAGCCGACGATGCGCTCCAGCGTGGCCCGGTCGCGCGGCGCCGGCAGGCTGGCGCGGAAGATGTGGCGGTCGATGTCGAACTGGTCGTCCTCGACCCAGGAGGGATGATCGATATCGAGCGGCGCCTTCTCCAGCCGCGCTTTCAGGATCGGCGCGACGTGCAGTCGCGAGGCGATCATCGCCTTGAACTCTTCGAAGAAGTCGCCCTGATAGCCTTCAGGCAGGCGGAAGATCGCCATGCTGCCGACATGCATCGGCATCTCCGGCGTCTCCAGATACAGAAACGATGCGTCCAGCGAGGACAGTTTCTTGCCGTCACCCATGCTTTCCTCCCGAAACAATGACGCCGGCGCTTTTCGCGCTTCTAGCGTTTTTGGTTGGCGCATGATCTTTTCGGAAAACCGCTACACACTTTTCCGGATCATGCGCTGGCCGATTGTGCCTTTTCCGGGGGCGCATAGGCAATGGCAAAAGGACCGGACCGGTCGAAGGGATGGAATTCGCTCTCCCGCTGGGCCAGCCGGTCCGCGACGGCCCACAGCGCGGCCGGATTGACCCCGATCCCGACATGGCTCGCGAAATAGACCTCGATATTCTCTGATGTCGCGGAGGGGCGCAGCAGGCAGGTCCGCCAGTTCACGATGCCGTCGCTCTTCGAGTAGATCGAGGTCGCCGGCACCGGCAGATCGCCGGCGATGGCCTGCTCCAGCTCGGGGTTGCCACCGACGGTTTCGCCCGACAGCGCTTCATAGAGCCGCGTCGCGTTGGTCGCGCGGATGTCGTTGGCAAAGGGACTGCCGAGCGTGACGACATTCCGCACCATCTCGGGCGCCTGCAGCGCGAGATCGCGCGCATAGACGCCGCCGAGACTCCAGCCGACAATCGAGACCTTGCGGCCGGTGTCGGCATGAATCTGTGCAAGCCGGTCGCGCAGCGCGGATCGCATCTTTGCCACGCCGCGGACATTGCGGCCCATCCGCCAGGCATGCGCGTCGTAACCGAGCTCGGCCAGATAGCGGCGCAGCGGCGCCATCGACAAATCGCTCGCCAGAAAGCCCGGCAGCGCCAGCACCGGATGGCCGTCGCCGCGCGGCGCGCGCATCAGAAGCGGCGACAGCAAGAGGCTGGCGTTGAATTCGAAAATGCCACGCGCTTCTGCAAGGAGCAGCCCCAGTCCCGGCGCACGAAGGCGCGGCGCGGCCTGCGCTTCGTTTCGGTCCGGCATTGCCTATCTCTTCTTGTCGCTGGCGAGCGTGCCCAGCCCCGTCATGGTGACGAACATGTCCTGCATCCGTTCGGCAAGCTTGGGGTCGAAGGTGAACCAGCTCTGGATCAGCGACTCCGGGGATATCTTGTCGATATTGGACATCATCTGTTGCTGCAGCTTGTCCATGACCGCCATCTGCATCGGCCCTACGTCGGGAAGTCCGAAGAACTGCCGGGCTTCGAGGGGCGTACAATCGATCTCGATGTTTACCTTCATTTCCGCTCCTGACCGCGCCTGGCGCATGATCCGGAAAAGTGTGTTGCGGTTTTCCGAAAAGATCATGCGCAAACAATAAGGTGTCACAGTATCGCCACGTCCGGTGCTGCCGCGCAAGCGAGCAGATGCCGCGTGGCACCCGCCCAGGCGATCAATTCGAAGTATGGTCAACCAACCCGCCACCGGGGCGCGGCATAAAATCAGCTTGCCGGGCCGCCCAAGGGCGGCAACATTGTTTCGACCCTGCCCTACCCGATCATGCAGGCAATGCACGGACAGCAGAGAGCGTCGACAATGTCAGTACGTCATACCCTGTTTGCAGCGGCCGCGATCGTGGTGACCTCCTTGGCGATCCCCCTGGCGGTCTCCCCGGCCTCAAGCCAGACCTTGCGCTACGCCAACCAGGGCGAGCTCAAATCGCTCGATCCCTACACCCTCAACGAATCCACTACCCACGCCCATCTGGGACAGGTCTATGAGGGCCTGATCACGCGAGACAAGGACCTGAAGGTCATTCCAGCGCTGGCGGAAAGCTGGGAGACGCCAGAGCCGACGCGCTGGCGGTTCCATCTGCGCCACGGCGTCAAATTCCACAACGGCGATCCCTTCACGGCCGATGACGTGGTGTTCTCGGCGGACCGCGTTCGCGCCCCGGGCTCCAACCTGCAGACCTACGTCGGCGCTGACGTCAAGGTCGTCAAGGTCGACGACTACACGGTGGACTTCGTCCTGACCCAGCCGAATCCCATCCTGCATTCGCTGTGGGCTACCTGGTACATCATGGACAAGAAGTGGTGCGAGGAGAACAACGCGGTCGCGCCGACACCGGTCGCTGCGACGACGCCATCCTACGCCTCACTGCATGAAAACGGCACCGGTGCCTTCACCATCGAGAGCCATCAGCCCGGCGTGAAGACCGTGTTCAAGGCCTTTCCCGGCTGGTGGCGCAAGCCCGAACACAATTTGAAGGAAATCGTCTTCACCCCGATCGCCAACGAGGCCACGCGGGTGGCGGCGCTGCTGACCGGCGAGGTTGACATCATCGAACCGGTGCCGGTGCAGGACATTGCGCGGGTGAATGCCAGCGCCAATGCACAGGTGCTTTCCGGTCCGGAAGTCAGAACCATCTTCCTCGGCATGGACCAGGCGCGCGACGAATTGCTGTATTCCAACATCAAGGGCAAGAATCCCTTCAAGGACATCCGCGTGCGCGAGGCCTTCTACAAGGCGATCGACCTTGAGGCGATCAAGACGCGGGTGATGCGCGGGCTGTCGACCCCATCGGCGCTGATGGTCGCGCCGGAGCTGTTCCCGCTGTCGAAGGACTTTGTCCGGCCGAAAGCCGATCCCGAGGCGGCCAAGAAGCTCTTGATCGAGGCTGGATACCCCAATGGCTTCGAGGTCAGCATGGACTGCCCGAACGACCGCTATGTCAACGACGCCGCGATCTGCCAGGCCGTGGTCGGCATGCTCGCGCGCATCGGCGTCAAGGTGGATTTGGTCGCGCAGCCCAAAGCGCTGTACTTCGGAAAAATATTGAAGCCCGGCGGCTACAAGACCTCGTTCTACCTGCTTGGCTGGACGCCCGGCACGCTCGATTCCCATAACACGATGCACGACATCATGGGCTGCCGCGACGATGCCAAGGACCCCACGCGCGGCGAGGCCAATGTCGCCGGCTATTGCAACAGGGAGTTCGACAAGCTCACCGACCAGGTGTTGCAGGAGACCGACATGGCCAAGCGCGATCTCCTGATCAAGCAGGCCTATGAGATCGCGATCAAGGACTATGGCTATATCCCGCTGCATCAGCAGGCGCTGGCCTGGGGCATCTCCAAGAAGCTGAAAGTGGTGCAGCGCGCCGACAACCAGGTGCTGCCGTACTGGATAGTGAAGCAGGAGGAGTGAGGCCCCCTCGTCTTACTGCGTCAGTGTCGGCTCCATCTCCTCATCCTGAGGAGCTTGCGCGAGCAAGCGTCTCGAAGGATGTGGCCCGGGAATATGGGCAGCCGGGCCTCATGGTTCGAGACGGCGCTTTGCGCCTCCTCACCATGAGGGTCTACTAGAGCATGATGAGATTAGGTTGACTTGAAGCCGCGCGCTCGGTCTGCCCCCTCTCCCCGCTCTTCGCGGGGAGAGGGTTGGGGTGAGGGGCTGTTTCCGCATATTCGGCGAGAGACGGATTCGTGGAGAGTCCCCCTCACCCGCATCGCATCTTCGATGCGATGCGACCTCTCCCCGCAAGCGGGGCGAGGTGAAGTGAACGGTCTAAATTAGCCAAACCGTTCGACCGCAAACGGGCTGGGATCGGCGAATGGCGTTTCGCCGGTCATCATCTCAGCGAGCAGGCGCCCCGTCACCGGACCGAGCGTGAGCCCGTGATGCTGGTGGCCGAAGTCGAACCACAGGCCCTGATGGCGTGGCGCCCTGCCGATCACCGGCAGCATGTCCGGCAGGCAGGGCCGCGCGCCCTTCCAAGGCCTGGCGTCGACCGCCTCACCGAGCGGAAACAGCTTATGCGCCTTCGGCAGCGCGCGCTCGACCTGGACCGGGGTTGGCGGCGCGTCGCGTCGTGTAAACTCCGCACCCGTGGTGAGGCGGATTCCCCTGTTCATCGGCGCCAAGACAAAACCCTGGTCGGCATCGAGTACGGGATGGTTGAGTACGGCGTTGCGGCAGGCGGCGAGATGCAGATGATAGCCGCGCTTGACCGAGAGCGGGATCGAATAGCCGAGCGGGACGAACACGAGATCGGACCAGGGCCCGAGCGCGATCACCGCTTCGCGCGCCACGACCGATCCTTCCGACGTCGTTACGCGCCAGCGTCGGTCAGGCTCTTGTTGCAATGTTCTGGCGTCTCCAGTGACAAAGCGCCCGCCCTTGCGCCTGAACAGCGCCGCATAGGCTTTGGCCAGGCCGCCGGGATCGGGCACGAATCCGGGCTGTACGAAATGAATAGCACCGGCGAAATCACCCATTAAATTCGGCTCACGCTCCGCAACCGCCTTTGAATCGAGAACATTGGCCTCGACGCCATGGGCCCGCGCCCGCTCCAGCTCTCCAAGCGCATTGCCGAGCGTCTTCTCGGAGCGAAACAGCTTGATCCAGCCATTCCTGTGCAACAATTCGCCCGCATTGGCCTCCGCAATCAGCGCCTCGTGCTCGGTCAGGCTGCGGCGGATCAGCGGCAGCACACTCATTGCGCCGCGCAGCGCCCGATCCGGGCGCGAGGCAAGGTAGTAGCGCACGAGCCATGGCAAAAAGGACGGCAGGTCCGCCAGGCTGTAGTGCACCTGCGGGGCACGATTCGACGCGTAACGAAGGATCTCCGCGATGTCGCGGGGAAACATATAGGGGAAGACCGAAGCGCATTCGATTATTCCCGTATTGCCGTAGCTCGTCTCCTCGCCCGCCAGCTCATGCTTGTCGACGAGGATGGCGTCGCGTCCGCGCTGTTGCAGATGCAGCGCAGCGCCAACGCCGACCATGCCGGCGCCCAGTATGAGAACGTCGGCCTTGAGTTCCGTCATCCGGCACTCCGAAAGTTGAATGTCATCGGCGCTCTCTCGGCGCCTAAACTGAAACTAGTCATTGCGGGCTGCCCACGCAAATCGACAGGGTTTTCGGGGGAAATGCGCTTGCGCGATGGCCAAACTCTGGCAACATGGCTCGAATGTGGCCCGGCGATGTTGCGGAAGTGCAAGGGCTCACAGCGGAGAGCGTAAAGCAAATGTCGGTACGTCAAACCTTGTTGGCAGCAAGCGTCGCCTCGATCGTCGCCTCGATCATTGCCTTGGCGATGTCACCGGCATCCAGCCAGACCCTGCGCTATGCCAACCAGGGCGACCTCAAATCGCTCGATCCCTACACGCTCAAGGAAACCACGACCATCGCCCATCACGCCCATATCTATGAGGGGCTGGTCACCCGCGACAAGGATTTGAAGCTCGCCCCGGCGCTGGCCGAAAGCTGGGAGACGCCCGAACCGACGCGATGGCGCTTTCATCTGCGCCACAATGTCAAATTCCACAATGGCGACCCCTTTACCGCGGATGACGTGCTGTTCTCCGCCGACCGCATCCGCGCCAAGGGCTCGAACTTCCTGTCCAACGTTCCCGGCGACGCCAAATTCGTCAAGGTCGACGATTACACGGTCGACGTGGTGCTGCCTGCGCCCAATCCCATCCTGATCTCGCAATGGGATGGCTGGTACATCATGGACAAGAAGTGGTGCGAGGAGAATAACTCCGCCGCGCCGACGCCCGCCTCTGCGACCACGCCGAGCTACGCCTCGCTGCACGAGAACGGCACCGGTCCCTTCATGATCGAGAGCCATCAGCCCGGCGTGAAGACGGTGTTCAAGGCCTTTCCCGGCTGGTGGCGCAAGCCCGAACACAATCTGAAGGAAATCATCTTCACCCCGATCGGCTCCGACGCCACCCGCGTCGCCGCCCTGCTCTCCGGCGAAGTCGACGTCATCGAGCCGGTTCCGATCCAGGACATCCAGCGTGTCAATGCCAGCGGCAACGCCAAGGTGATGACCGGGCCGGAGCTGCGCACCATCTTCATCGGCATGGACGAGGCGCGCGACGAGCTGCTGTTCTCCTCGGTCAAGGGCAAGAACCCCTTCAAGGACATCCGCGTCCGCGAAGCCTTCTACAAGGCGATCGACGACGAGGCGATCAAGAGCCGCGTCATGCGCGGCCTGTCGACGCCGTCGGCGCTGATGATTGCGCCGCAGCTGTTCTCGCTGTCGAAGGATTTCACCCGCGCCAAATATGATCCCGATGGCGCCAAGAAGCTCCTGGCCGAGGCCGGCTATCCCGATGGTTTCGAGGTCACCATGGACTGCCCGAACGACCGCTATGTCAACGACGCCGCGATCTGCCAGGCGGTGGTCGGCATGCTGGCGCGGATCGGCATCAAGGTCGATCTCCTGGCCCAGCCCAAGGCGCTGTATTTCGCCAAGGTGCTGAAGCCCGGCGGCTACAAGACCTCGTTCTTCATGCTGGGCTGGACACCGGCCACCATGGACTCGCAGAACGTGCTGCATGACATCATGGGCTGCCGCGACGATGCAAAGGATGCCACCCGCGGCGAAGCCAATCTCGGCGGCTATTGCAACAAGGAAGTGGATACGCTGACCGACAAGATCCTGGTCGAGGCTGATGCGGCCAAGCGCGACCAGTTGATCAAGCAGGCCTTCGAGATCGGCATCAAGGATTTCAGCTATATCCCCCTGCACCAGCAATCGCTGGCCTGGGGCGTTTCCAACAAGGTGAAATTGACCCAGCGCGCCGACAACCAGGTGCTGCTCTACTGGGCCTCCAAGCAGGAAGAGTAGGCGAATTGAGACCAGAGGTCCCGGAGCTATCTGCTTCCGGGACCTTGTGCTTCAGGTACCGCAACGAAGCGCGCCGCAGAACATGATCCGGAAGATCATGCTCAAACATAGAGAGAAGTGAAAGGATCACATGCTCGCTTTCACTCTTCGCCGTGCGATCCAGGCCATCGGCGTCATGATCGCCGTCGGCATCATCGCGTTCTCGATGTTCCGCTTCGCCGGCGACCCGGTCAACCAGATGGTCTCGATCGACACGCCGGCCGCCCAGCGCGCCGCGATCCGGGAGCAGCTCGGGCTGAATGATCCGATCCCCGTGCAGTTCGTGCGCTACTTCGCCAACGCCGCGCAGTTCAATTTCGGCATCTCCTATCAATTCCGCCAGCCGGTCGCGAGCCTGCTGAAGGAGCGGATGCCGGCGACGCTGGAGCTCGCGATCTGCGCCACCATTTTCGCCCTGGTGTTCGGCATCCTGATGGGCGTCTATTCGGCGCTGCACAAGGACTCCCTGCTTGCAAAGCTGTTCCAGGCCATCTCGCTGATCGGAATCTCGCTGCCGACCTTCCTGATCGGCATCCTGCTGATCTATCTCTTTGCGGTCGTCCTCGGCTGGCTGCCGTCGTTCGGCCGCGGCCAGGTGGTGAAGCTCGGCTGGTGGACGACCGGCCTCCTCACCGTCTCCGGCCTGAAGGCGCTGATCATGCCCTCCATCACGCTGGGGCTGTTCCAGATGACGCTGATCATGCGGCTGGTGCGCGCCGAGATGCTCGAGGTGCTGCGCACCGATTATATCCGCTTTGCCCGCGCCCGCGGGCTGACCGCGCGTGCCATCCATTTCGGCCATGCGCTCCGCAACACGCTGGTGCCGGTCATCACCGTTGTGGGGTTGCAATTTGGCTCGGTAATTGCATTCGCGATCATCACGGAGACCGTGTTCCAGTGGCCGGGGATGGGCCTGTTGTTCGTTCAAGCGGTGCAAAATGTCGATATTCCCATCATGGCGGCGTACCTGCTGATGGTTTCCCTGATCTTCGTCACCATCAACCTGGTGGTTGATATCCTCTACACCGTCGTCGATCCGCGCCTGCGCTCGACCATCAGCCGGCCGGCGTGACACCATGAGCGACGCCGTCGTCCCCCATCCCAGCGAAGCCACCGCACCACCGGCGCGAGGCTCGTCTTCGGGCTGGTTCAGGCGCGCCATCGAAAGCGACCTGTTCTATTCCTTCCGCCGCTCCAAGCTGACGATGGTCGCGGCCGCGGTGACGCTGCTGTTCTTCATGCTTGCGATCTTCGCACCTGTTCTGTCGGTGCAGAACCCGTTCGATCCGGCACAGCTGCAACTCGCCAATTCGCGCTACGCCCCGCTCTGGACCGCCGATGGGCAGAGCCCGTTCCTGCTCGGGACCGACGAGCAGGGCCGCGACGTCTTGTCGGCGATCCTCTATGGCCTGCGCATCTCGCTCACCGTCGGCATCCTCGGCGTGCTGCTCTCCGGCACGCTCGGCATCGTCCTCGGCCTGATCGCGGGCTATGTCGGCGGCGCCGTCGACTCTCTCATCATGCGCATCGCCGACGTGCAGCTGACCTTCCCCGCGATCCTGATCGCGCTGCTGGTCAACGGCGTGGCCAAATCGGTGTTCGGCAATCGGCTGGACGCCATGAGCATGCTGGCGGTGCTGGTGTTCGCGATTGGCCTGAGTTTCTGGGTGCAATATGCGCGCACGGTGCGCGGCTCGGTGCTGGTCGAGAAGAACAAGGATTATGTCGCGGCCGCGCAGCTGATCGGCCTGCCCGCGCCGGTCATCATGCTGCGCCATGTGCTGCCGAATGCGATGGGGCCGGTGCTGGTCATCGCCACCATCAATCTGGCGCTCGCCATCATCACCGAGGCCACGCTGTCATTCCTCGGTGTCGGCCTGCCCGACACCATGCCCTCGCTCGGCACCCTGATCCGGATCGGCAACAACTACCTGTTCTCCGGCGAATGGTGGATCGTCGCCTTCCCCGGCATCGCGCTGGCGGCGCTGATCCTTTCCATCAACCTGCTCGGAGACTGGTTGCGCGACGCGCTCAATCCAAAACTGCGATGACCGAACCCGTTCTCAGCGTGCGTAACCTGCAGGTGGAGTTCGCCACCCGCCGCTCCACCCTGCGCGCGATCGACGGCGTCTCCTTCGACATCGCCAAGGGCGAGGTGCTGGGCGTGGTCGGCGAATCCGGCGCCGGCAAATCGGTCACGGGGCTCGCCGTGATCGGGTTGATTGATCCTCCCGGCCGCATCTCGGGCGGCGAGATCAGGCTTTCGGGCATGCGCATCGACCACCTGCCGCCGGAAGAGCTCCGCCGCGTCCGGGGCAAGCGCATCGGCATGATCTTCCAGGATCCCTTGACCAGCCTCAATCCGCTGTACCGGATCGGCGACCAGATCGTCGAGACCATCAAGACCCACACCAGCCTGTCCGAGTCCGCTGCGCGCAAGCGCGCGATCGACCTGCTCGCCGAGGTCGGCATCCCCGCCCCGGAAAAGCGCATCGACGGCTATCCGCATGAATTTTCCGGCGGCATGCGCCAGCGCGTGGTGATTGCGCTTGCGATCTGCGCCGAGCCGGAGCTGATCATCGCCGACGAGCCGACCACCGCGCTCGACGTCTCGGTGCAGGCGCAGATCATCACCCTGATCAAGCGGCTCGGGCGCGACCATGGCACCGCGGTGATGCTGGTGACCCACGACATGGGCGTGATCGCCGAAACCTCCGACCGCGTCGCGGTGATGTATTCCGGCCGGATCGCCGAAATCGGCCCCGTTCTTGACGTCGTGCAGAACCCGCTGCACCCCTATGCCAAGGGATTGATGGGCGCGATCCCGACCCTCGCCGGCGAGGCCGCGCGCCTGGTCCAGATCCCGGGCTCGATGCCGCGGCTTTCGGCGATTCCGCCCGGCTGC
>DATMNV010000061.1:0-5282 GCA_035568535.1 Bradyrhizobium sp. | reverse complement strand
GTCGGCGATGATTTCCGCGAGGGCAAGATCACGCTGCCGGTGGTGCTGGCGTTCCGCCGCGGCAATGACAGTGAACGCGCATTCTGGGTGCGCGCGCTGGAGCGGGGCGAGATCAAGGACAGCGATCTCGATCACGCCATCGGGCTGATGACCAAGCATCGCGCGCTGGAGGATACGCTGAGCCGTGCCCAGCATTACGGCGCGATGGCGGTCGATGCGCTGGCGCTTTTCCCGGCCTCGCCGATGAAGTCGGCGCTGGAGCAGGTAGTGGCGTTCTGCCTGGCGCGGTCGCATTAGTGCCGCAGCCTTCGGCCGACTTCTCGCCGTTCCTCCTCGCCGCGCTGATTGTCGCCGCCGTCCCCGGTCCCGGCATTTTCTACGTCGCGGCGCGGACGCTGTCGGAAGGCAGGCGAGCCGGCGTCGCGTCGACGTTCGGCACCGCACTCGGTGGTCTCGTACACGTGATCGCAGGCGGTCTCGGCATCTCAGCGCTGATCCTCGCGAGCGCGCAGGCTTTTTCGGTGCTGAAATTTGCCGGCGCGCTTTATCTGATCTGGCTTGGCATCCGGGCTTTTCGCAAAGCGGGCGATCTGCCGGCAGAGACAACGAAGCCGGCCGGAAGCGCGCGGGCGTTCCGCGAGGGCATCGTGGTCGAGGCGACCAATCCCAAGACCGCGGCATTCTTCCTCGCCTTCATCCCGCAATTCCTGGATACGACCGCGGTCCATCCGGCGCTGCAATTCATGATGCTTGGCCTGATCTCGGTCACGCTGAATACGCTCGCCGATCTCGTGGTGGTCGCGGCCGCCTCCGCGACGCGCAAGAATTTCGTGAAAAGGCCTCGCCTGTTTCGGCGGCTTCGCCAAGGCTCGGGACTATTCATGATGGGGCTCGGCGTCTCGCTGGTGCTGGCGCGAAGGCCGGCGAATTAGCTCAGCACGCCCGCATGCACCCACCAATCGGGGCGATCGTGCCGGATCTGTTCGGATGCGGCATGCGCCTTCGCGCCATCGGCAAAGATCGCAAAGCAGGTCGCGCCGGATCCGGACATCCGCGACAGCAGCATGCCGTCGGCTGCGCCGAGCGCAGACAACACATTCGAGATCGCGGGCTGCACGCGGATGGCAGGCGCTTCCAGGTCATTGCTGACGATGCTGAGCGCGTCGACCCAATCCGAAATCGACGCGCCCTTCTCCGGCCAGGCCGGCGACTCGATCACGTCGGTGGCGCCGACCAGCAGTTCGCCATTGCGCAGGCCCAGTGCGGCAAAGACGTCCTTGGTCGCGACGGGAACGCAGGGGTTGACCAGCACGCTCGGCAGTTTCGGCAGGTTCAGCGGCAGCAGCTGCTCGCCGACGCCGGTCATGTCGCAGGCATAGGAGCCCAGACACACCGGAACATCGGCGCCGGTTTGAAGCGCGACGTCCAGCACGCGCTCATCATCGAGGGCAAGGCCGTTCAACTTCGCGAGCAGCCGCAACGCCGCGGCGGCGTCGGCCGAGCCGCCGCCAATGCCGGCGGCAACCGGCAGGACCTTCTCGAGCGTGAAGGCGCCAAGTTTCAAGCCCGGCACCTGCCCGGCCAGCAGCCTCGCCGCCTTCAGCACGAGATTATCAGCGGTTTCGCCGCAGGCCTGCGCCAGCGGCCCCGTGGTCGTGAGCGACAATTCGACGCCGGGATCAAGCGTCAGCCTGTCGGCGCAATCGGCGAACGCCACCACGCTTTCGAGATCGTGATAGCCGTCGACGCGGCGCCCGATTACCCGCAGGGTCAGGTTGACCTTGGCACGCCCCTCGTCACTCAGCATCGGCGCGAAGCTCCCCAGCCCCTGCTCGAAAGGCTTTAGCCGCCCTTGCCGTCCTCTTTGCCGTCTTCCTTCTTCTTGTCGGCGGAAGCCGCCGACGACGAAGGATCATCCGCCAGCCCGTTCTCGATCTTGGCCAGGATTTTTGGCAGATCATCCGGCTCCGGCTTGAGGTCGCGGGCATGCGCCCACTGGAATTTCGCTTCCAGCGTGCGGCCAACGCGCCAATAGGCATCGCCGAGATGGTCGTTGATGGTCGGATCCTCGGCCCTGAGCTCCACCGCGCGCTCGAGGTTCTTCACCGCTTCCTCGTAATTGCCGATGCGGAAGTAAGCCCAACCAAGAGAATCGACGATATAGCCGTCGTCGGGACGCTGCTCGACGGCGCGCTTGATCATCTTCATGCCCTCGTCGAGATTGACGCCCTGGTCGATCCAGGAATAGCCGAGATAGTTCATCACATGCGGCTGATCGGGCTGCAGCTCCAGCGCCTTGCGCATGTCTGCTTCGGCCTTCGGCCACTGCTTGGAACGCTCCTCGCAGATGCCGCGGTAGTAGTAATAGACGCTGTTGGCCTTGTCGTTGCCTTCCGGCAGCGCCGAGATGCCCTTCGAATAGGTGTCGGCGCAGTCGGCAAACCTCTTGCGGCCGCGCTCGATATTGCCGAGCGCCATGATCGCTTCGAGGTCCTTCGGATCGCCTGCGACCACCTCCTTCAGAATCTTGATCGCGTCGTCGCTGCGGTCGGCGGAATCGAGATCGGTCGCGAGCTGGATCTGGGCGTTGCGCTTGAGCGGCGAAGACGCCGGCACGCGCTCATAGATCTTGATCGCCATCTGCGGCCGCTTCACGGACTCATAGAGGTCCGCGAGCGACAGCAGCGCCAGCGGATGATTGGGCTGCAGATAGAGCGCGAGCTGCAGATAGACCAGCGCCAGGTCCTCGCCGCCGCGCCGCGTCAGCGTCGCGCCGATGCCGTAGAGCGCTTCGGCCGCACCCGCCTGCGCCGAGTCGGCCAGCGGCGGCAGCTTCTTGCCGGCCTTGGTCTCGCGCAGGCCTTCCACCACCAGGGGGTGGCGCGCGAGCTTCTTGTCGAAGGCTTCATAGACGGTGGTCGCCTTGTCCTCGTCCTTGTTGCGCGTCAGCCAGTGCGCATAGGCCTCGGTGATGCGAAGCATCGAGTCGTCGAGCTTGTAGGCGCGCTCGAAGCGCTGGCCCGCTTCCTTCTCCTTGCCCGAGAGCTCCAGGATCATGCCGGCATGCAGGTCCTTGAAGAGCGGATACCATTCGGGGCCGGTCAGCTTGTCGATGCCGGCGATCGCCGTCTTGGTGTCGCCGCCGCCGTAGGCCGCCCAGGCCGACAGCAGCGTTGCGACGAGATCGGTGATGGGGCCGCGGACCGACTGGTTGATGTTGAGCTGGGCCGCGGCATATTTCTTCTGCTTCAAGGCCTGCACGCCGACCACGAGCCGCGCGACGCGGTTCGACTTGTCGGTCGTCAGGATGCGCTCGGCGAGCTTGACCGCCTCGTCGACATCGCCATCGGCGACCGACGAGATGAAAGCGCGATCCAGAAGTTCGTTGTTCTTCGGATCGGAGCGCAAGGCCGAGCGATAGAACTCGGCCGCGGAAGCCGCATCGCGTTCGACGCTGGCGTGGCGGGCCGCGAGATAGCTGCCGGACGTCGTCAGCGACTTCAGGTCGTTGCGCGTCGGAAATTGCGCGGTCGTGGAGTCCGGATGATCGGGCGTCTGCGCCGAAATGGTGCCAGGTACGACCATCGCGGTCAGCGCGAGGGCGGCAACGGTCCAGCGATTGCAACGAATGGAAAACATCACGGTTCGCTCTAGCTTTTGAGGAATTTTTGGATCGTCTCGAATGCCCGCCCAAATGGCCGCATCGGGAAACGCCGTTGGTGCCGGACAATGCCGCGTTTGCCGCCTAACCGCAAGGATAGCGGCGACTTTTCATTCCAAGGACTCATAGCCGCCAGCCACACCTCAGAACCGCTGCAGTGTGGCGTTATCGTGGCCGGCCGGTCGTGGTCCGTGAGCCTCGTCACGCAATCGTGCGTCACATCGCCTCGTAATTGGGCCCTCCGCCGCCCTCCGGCGGAACCCAGGTAATGTTGCCGTTCGGGTCCTTCACGTCGCAGGTTTTGCAATGGACGCAGTTCTGGGCGTTGATCTGGAAGCGCGGACCTGAGGCCTCCTCCACCCATTCATAGACGCCGGCCGGGCAATAGCGGTTGGAGGGCCCTGCGAACACGTCGTGTTCCGAGGTCTTCTGCAGGTTCATGTCGGCGACCTTCAGATGAACCGGCTGGTCCTCTTCGTGATTGGTGTTGGACATGAACACCGAGGACAGCTTGTCGAAGGAAATCTTGCCGTCCGGCTTCGGATAGGCGATCGGCGCGTGCGTTTTCGCAGGGTCGAGCGTCTTCCGATCGGGCTTGGCATGCGATTGCGTTCCAAACAGCGAGAAGCCGAGCGTGTTGCACCACATGTCGAAGCCGCCGAGGGCTACGCCGAGGATCGTGCCGAGCTTCGACCACAGCGGCTTGACGTTGCGGACGGGATAGAGGTCCTTGCCGACGGCGGAAGCACGCCAGGCATTTTCATAGTCGACGAGTTCGTCATTGGCGCGGCCGGCGGCGAGCGCGGCGGCCACATGCTCGGCCGCCAGCATGCCGCTGCCGATCGCGTTGTGTACGCCCTTGATGCGCGGCACGTTGACAAAGCCTGCCGCGCAGCCGATCAGCGCGCCGCCGGCGAAGGTCAGCCGCGGCACCGACTGGTAGCCGCCCTCAGTGATAGCGCGCGCGCCGTAGGACAGCCGCTTGCCGCCTTCGAACACCGGCTTGATCGCGGGATGGGTCTTAAAGCGCTGGAACTCGTCGAATGGCGAGAGATACGGATCGTCGTAATTGAGATGCACGACAAAGCCGATCGCGACCAGATTGTCGTCATAGTGATAGAGGAACGAACCGCCGCCGGTTTTGGTCCCGAGCGGCCAGCCGAAGGAGTGCTGGATCAGTCCCTTCTTGTGTTTTGCAGGATCGATCTGCCAGACCTCTTTCAGGCCGATGCCGAATTTCGGCGGCTCGCTGTTGGCATCGAGCGAATATTTGGCGATGAGCTGTTTTGTCAGGCTGCCACGCGCGCCTTCGGCGAACAGCGTATATTTGCCCAGCAGCTCCATGCCGCGGGTGAAGGAATCCTTGTGCGTGCCGTCCTTGGCGATGCCCATGTCGCCGGTGGCAATGCCGCGCACGCCGCCCTTGTCGTCGTAGAGCACTTCGGCGGCGGCAAATCCCGGATAGATCTCGACGCCCAGCGCCTCGGCCTTGCGCGCGAGCCAGCGGCAAACCTGGCCAAGCGAGCCGATGTAGCAATGATGATTGTTCATCAGGGGCGGCATCATGAAGTTCGGCAGCCGGATCGCGCCCGCCCCGGTCATCCAGTAGAAATGATCGTCC